>JBGQLF010000005.1:0-26836 GCA_041499985.1 Gemmataceae bacterium | reverse complement strand
GATCAGGCCGCCGATGACGAATGTCTGGCCATCTTCGAGCTCGACCGTGGTATGGACTCGCTGCGTGTCCCGACCCGGGACAACGGTCCCCTGAATCGTGGTCCCGTTGGCCGGGTTCAGGTTGCTAACTTCCGGCTCAACCTCCAGGTGGATCTTGCCATTGCCCAGCACGATCGGCAGGAAGTTCAGCCGGGTGCCAAATTCCTCAAACTGCACGCCGACCTGGCCCAGCCCCGCGGGGACGGGAATCGCTTGCTCGCCACCCGAGAGGAAACTGGCCGGCCGGCCACTCAGGGTCACTAACCGGGGTTCGGCCAACAGCTTGAGCACATTCTCGTCCTTGAGTGCCTGGAGGAAGCCGAGGAAGCCCCAGTTGGTGTGCAGGATGCCGAAGAACACGTTCGTGGGCGCCCCATTGGGCGCGCCGGGCACGCCGCCCAGGACAGGCGATATCGAGAAGCCAGCGGGCGGGCTAGTACCGTTGCCGACCCCAATGGGATTAACCACCGCATTGCCCACGGTGCTGCCGAGGAAGGAATGACGGCTATCGGTCAGGAAGTTGAAAACCATCCGGCGGAATTCGGAACGGGTTACCTGGGCGACGACCACATCCAGCTGCACCTGCATCACGCCGCCGACGCGCAGGGCGTTGATAAGATTCACTCCCACGGCCGGGCCCGTGCGGAGAATGATATCAACATCCTCAGCATGAGCCACAGTGCCAGTGACGATTACCGAATTATTGGCCGCCGGGATCAGTTGGACGTTGGCCGTGGGCACGGCACGTTGCAGCAACGTGCGCAGGTACTCCGTGTCGAACTGCACGGAGACCTCGTACGTTTCCCTGCTCTTATCGACGTCCGTCAAGGTGATGCGCGTGATACCCGGCTCCAACCCGGTAATCAGTATCGTGGTGGGGTCCGTGGCGAGCGGCGCCACCCGCGCGACGGTTTCCCTTTCATTGAGGACTAATTCAATCCTTTTTTTGGTAGTCATTTGCAGCCGCTGCGTGCCGTTGATGGGCACGATGATCGCGCTGACGGCCTGGCCCGCCACCGGCTGGGGGACGCCGCCAGGCTGGGGTGCCGGCTGCGCAGGCGCAGCGCTACCCAGCGCCAGGCTCAGCAGCACGCTCCAAAACCCGATTCGAGACCTGTGAGCTTTCGGGTGCATCCTTTCACCTCATGAGAAGTGTAGGGTGGGTGCGACGCACCCACCGCCATACCTGTTCGACCGGGTGTGGGGTGCCTCCCCCCCACCCTACACGACATCTCCACCGTCATCGGTGTCGGCGAGCGAGGCTTCTCAGCCCTGGAGGGCTGTCCCGATTCGCAGGCTGATGTTTCCCACTCGCCAACACCTCTGAGAGATTCCTTCCTCCGCCTCTTCGTTTACTTCGCGCTACCGGACCAAACCCCGGCGGGCGGTTGGCGTCGTAGCCACAAGCGTCTCGCTTGTAGGCAGTTAGCTCACAAGCGGGACGCTTGTGGCTACGTCCTGTCCGCCAGCTCTTAGCGCTTCACCGGCGCCGGCCGCGCTTCCCCCTTGAACGCCGGCTCGCGCTCGGGCTGGCTCTTCTCGATCTGCGTCACCGTGCCGCCGTTCTCATTCTCGAGCAGGTAGACCGCCTTGGTCACCGACTCACCGTTGAAGATCGTCATGGTGTGCTTCTTCGGCGGCGGCGGCGGCTCCGGCTGTTTCGCCTCGACCACGGGCGTGCGGTTGACCGGCACATCGGGGACTTTGGGACCCCAGACCGGGGCACGGCTCCCCGAGTCGTCGGTTGCGCCGGCGTTTTCCGCGTCGATATTGCTCTCGTTGGTCCTGCCAATGCCCTTGGGCGTTTCGCCCTTGGTGCGCACCACCTCGTCATCGCCGAACGCCCGCAGGATGAACCGCAACGTTCCCATTTCCGTGGCCAGGCTCAGCTTCTCGGCCTGTTCTGGCGTGACGGACACCGTGACCGTGCTGGCCACGATGGTGGACCTGTCATCGGGCCGCGTACTGGTCGTATCCACGGCCAGGATGAGGACGTTTTGCAAGATGATCTTCGAGAGCGTGTCTCCATCGCCGCGACGCACGACCGACACGATGTCCACCCGCGAGTTGGGCAGGACGAAACCACCGGCCGTGGTGTCCACGTTGACCTTGAGGCCCACGGCCCGCATCCCCTTCTGCATACTGCTGGAGAGGCCGCCCTGATTCTTGTCCATCAGGTCCTCTTGCGAGACAAACTGCTCGGCACTCAAAGGTTTGTTGAGCATCCGATCCTTGAGCTGGCTGAAATCGCGGAGGGCCCTCTTCGGCTCCTCGCCCTTGGTGAAGGACTTCTCCTCAAAGAACTTCTCCGGGTCCTTGATCAACGTGCCCATGGCCAGGTTCTGCTTGGCCACCAGCACCTTCACCTTTTCTTCGGTGACATCTGCGTTGCCGCGCTCCGCGATCACGCGGCTGGTCATATAACTCGCGGCCAGACCGCAGCCGACCGCGACTACCATCAGAATGAGCGTCTTCGGTTTCATGGGTGCCTTCCTCAACGAAGCAAGAGAGACTGCTGGATTTGGATACGTGGCTCGCGGTGTCGGGCCGGACAGGTTCAGAGGTGTAGACTTCGGACCGAAAGCCGAGAGCCGAACTTTGGTTGCCTTATGATTGGTATTGGTTGTTAAAGACCGGCTCCTTCCTCATGATCACTGTAGCCGTGAGCGTCTTGCCTCCCAGCCAAAACGGGCTTGCCAGCCAGCTAACGCTGCTGAACGGCACGGAGATGGTCACCGTGATCGGGTCCCCGTTCAACGCCGCGCTCGGATCGGGGCTGACAGTGACCGTCTGTCCCGAGATGCCCGAGCCGTTCAAATAGGTGGCGACCGCGCTAGTTGCATTGGACGTCGAGCCTCCTATGACGACAGCGGTCCGACATCCTTCCCGGGCCGCATTCGTCAAGACTTGTTCGACCATCATCAGCCGGCCGAACTCGATCATGCCCAGGATCAGGGTCACCAGGAGCGGCGCAATCAAGGCGAACTCCACTGCCGCGGCGCCCTGCCGTTTATTTCGACCGCCGCCGGTAAGAGACTTCAACTTTTGCGCCTGTAACGAATAAATCGGCTTTGCGGGGGAAACGGCGACGGCGGTAAGCTGGCCGATCCCGCGAACGCAGGTGCCAGACCGGCATGGACCAGAAATGAGAAAATTGGTCATGTTGTAAGTCCCTGTCCAGGCAAGCCTGGAAAGCGGCCAAGACCAAGCCGGCCGCTTTCGGGCCGCATCCCTGGGGGTCTAGAAACTGTAGAGAAACAACAGGTAACCCACGAAACCCAAGCACAACGGGATCCCGTAGGGCAACAGATGCAGTCGCGCCTTCCGCTGCGCGGCTTTGCCGGCCACTTCGCCCACACTCTTCGAAGTGAACAAGTCGCCGACAATCTCGCGCGTGTTCTGCATGTTGCGGAAAACCTGCCCCCGCAACAGGATCATGAGCATTCCCAGGATGCCCCCGACGATCGCCGCCACGCAGAACGCCCAGAAGATGACGGACATGCCTTGTTCCAAGCCGAAGAAAGCGCCGATCCACGCGCCGAACCCCATTTGCATCTTGACGTCGCCCGCCCCCATGCCCCCGATGGCATACAAGGGAAAGAGCAAGGCGAACCCCAAGGCGGTGCCGGCCAAGCTGGCCCCGAGTCCGCCGTCTCCAGTTGCGGGGAAGGCGCCAAAGTTATGCAGTAGTCCGAGGAGCCAACCACTCAGGACCAGGGGAAACGTCAGCCAATTGGGAACCTTGAGCTTCCAGCCGTCGATCACGGCGGCCACGATCATCGCTAGGCAGACAAACCAGAGCGGCCATTTCTCCAAAGTGAACAACGCCATGGTAGCGGATCCTCATACAGGAGGCGATGAAGGGGAAGCACGTGCGGGCGCGGCTTCCTCGGGGACCAGATGCTTAGACTGCGGGGCCTGCTCCGTCACGAAAACGAGGGGCGAGCCGCGAAACGTCATTTTTCGCGCCTCGCCAGCAGGCCCTGGCCGGTGCTGGGAGCCGACCGGGCGAGGGCCTGCCCAAGCCTTCCTAGCCAATCGTGGCAGCGACGGCGTTGAAGGTATTCCTGGCGTTGCTGCCGAGGTTGGTGATGGCCGTGATGCACACCACGATGATCAAGGCCAGCATGACGGCATACTCGACCGCAGTCGGGCCGTCTTCACGTTTCAGGAAATTCACCACTGCTTGAGAGAACGTACGCATTTGCCTTCTCCTTTCTCTGACCGAAAACGAAACATGGAACTTTTCGCAGAAACAAAACCTGCCTTACGTGTTCAGCGTGACTTAGCCGATGGTGGCAGCGACGCCGTTAAAGGTATTCTTGGCGTTGCTGCCGAGGGTGGTGATGGCCGTGATGCACACGACGATGATCAGGGCCAGCATCACCGCGTACTCGACCGCGGTCGGGCCATCTTCACGCTTCAGAAAGTTCACGACCTGTTGACGAAACTGACGCATGACACACATCCTTCTTGAATGGGAACACAGAGACTACTTCTTCAATGGACCGAAGTCGGGGCGTCCCGCGCCGACCGACCCATCCTCGACCGACCCGTCCTCCCTCACGACCCGACGGCCGTGTTGAGGGCGACGTTCGCGAACGTCGCGCTGGCGTTGCTGCCGAGACTGGTGATGGCCGTGATGCACACCACGATGATGAGTGCGAGCATCACCGCATATTCGACCGCGGTCGGGCCATCTTCCTCACGCAAGAATCGTTTGATCTGGTCGCGCCACATAAGCGTTGCCTCCTCTCTGGTGATTACCTGACCGCCGCAGTTCCGGACTGTGGCGGTGTTGACTACCTCTGCCGTCTTCCAAGAACCTGAGCCTTCAAACAGCGAGGGCCCGTACGCGCCCCGAGACGAGTACGGGCCCTCTCCAATACGGTGCCCGTCCATCCCTTCGGCAGCCTGGCGACCCGTGTAGCGGAAGCAATCTACTCGCACGGGCCCATAGCTTTGCGTCCCCGTCTTACGACGGGTTTGCCTTTATCGAGGAAGAAAGAGGTCCTTGCGGCGGGTTGGGCGCTGCGGGGCAACACACGTTGCTGTTCTGACCGCGGCCCTTAACCGAACCGCTTGTGCTAAAACCCTATCTCGCAAGGCCCGGCCAGTCAAATAGCGTGCCGGACTTTTCGGGGTTCTTGGCATAAATCATGCACTGTGCAGATCAGGACCAGTTTGCCATTGCCCGGTGTCCCGACCTGCGCCATAGTCGTGGCATTCCGTTGTCCGATCACCACCAAGGATTCTCTTCGGGGAGGCACAAGCATGATCCGTTGCTGTCTGGGCTGGTCGCTGCTTCTGGCTGGGGCTGCCCTGGGCGTCGCACCGCCGGGGACCCTCGAAACCGTGGCGGGCACAGGGCAGGCCGGCTATACCGGTGACGGCGGTCCCGCCACGCAGGCCCGGCTCAATCAGCCGTTTCTGTGCGCGATCGATGGCCGCGGCAACCTGTTGGTGGCAGATGCTTTCAATCACTGTATTCGCCAGATCGACCGCAAAACGGGCCACATTGCCACCGTGGTCGGCCACGGCGTCAAGGGCTACAGCGGCGACCACGCGGAGGCCACAAAGGCGACCCTGAATGAGCCTTATGCGGTGGTCGCCGACGGCAACGAGGACCTGTACATCGTGGACCGCCTCAACGCCGTCATTCGCAAAGTGGATGGCAAAACGGGAATCATCACGACCGTGGCGGGCAATGGTCAAAAGGGCTACGCCGGTGACGGCGGTCCTGCAACTCTGGCGCAGCTGCGCGAGCCCAACGATTGCCATCTCGACGGCCACGGGGGTCTCCTGATCGCCGATGTCGCCGATTGGCGCCTTCGCCGTCTCGACTTGAAGACGGGCATCATCACCACCGTTGCTGGCACCGGCAAGCCCTCGGGCAAGCTGGAGAGAACGCAGCTGGGCGATGGGGGTCCCGCGAGCCGCGCTATCCTTGTCGGGGCACGAGCCGTCTGCGTGGATGGCATGGGCAACACCTATATCTGCGAACGCGAGGGCAACGCGGTCCGCCGGGTCGACGCCCAGGGCATCATTACGACCTTTGCCGGCACCAGCGCCAAGGGCTACACCGGGGACGGCGGCCCGGCCCAGCAGGCGACCTTCAATGGCCCCAAGGGAATTCGCTGCGATCGGCACGGAAATATCTTCGTCGCAGACACGGAAAACCACGCCATTCGCCGCATCGACGCCAAGACTCAGATCGTGACGACCGTGGCCGGTGGGCATCGCGGCGGCGACGGCGACAACGGTCCGGCAACCCGAGCCGGCCTGGATCGGCCGCATGGTTGCATCGTCGACGCCGACGGCAACCTCTACATTGCCGACAGCAGTAACCATCGTGTGCGCCGGGTGCTTGCGCCATGACCAGGGCCCTCGATCCGCGCCGATTGGTACGCAAAGTGCATCGTTGTTCGAGGGGGGGTGATCGTACTCAGAGCCAACCATTAACAAAGAGGAGAATCGCATGGCTGTCCAGACGCAACCGCTGCACGGATACGATACGGACGTAGAAGGGGACGAAATCTCTCGGGAAGGACCCGTCGATCGGCCGATGCTCCTCGACGCCCTGAATCACGACCTGGCGGGCGAATACCAGGCGATGATGACGTACATTCATTACTCGGCCGAACTCACGGGGCCTTTTCGCGAGGAGCTGCGCCAGCTCTTCCAGGGCGAGATCCCGGACGAGCAACGACACGCCCAGTTTTTGGCAGACAAGATCGCGGCGCTCGGAGGCGAGCCGACCGTGGAACCTCGGCGGGTTCCTCTGGCGCATCATCCCCGCGAGATGTTGGAACGTGTGCTCGAGCTGGAAAAGCAAGCCGTCGCCGACTACAGCGAGCGCGTGCGCCAGGCGGAACGCTACGGCGACATCGGCCTGCGGACGGAGTTGGAAAGCCAGGTCGCCGATGAGACCCGGCATAAGGAAAAGATCGAACGCATCTTGGCGGGCTGGGACGACCACTGAGCCGAGCGCCGATTTGAGGTGGCAGATTGAAAAGTCAATCTGCCATCTCAAATCGGCGATCTGCGCGCACGGCCTGCGTGCCGGCCTCCTCCACCTGGGATTACCGCCGCGTCCACAGGATCGAGACGTTATCCGACGCAACCTTCCGCCAGCCAGCTTCCTCGGCCAGCAGGTCGTTCGCCGGGGAATCCACTGGAGCAAGGACATGATCCGCGTCGGTGAGCAATTCCCGCGACCGGCCCGCGAAGAAGTCCTCCACCAGTTTTACCGTCGAATCCGGGTAAACAGTCTCATAACGGCCGTCCATCGACACCTTGCAGCCGGGCAGCATCCAGATTGCGTACTCGCCCCAATTGAATGGCACGACCAGGTTGCCTTCCAGGCGTTGTTCGGCGGCGTAGGCCACGGTGTGAACCGGGAACACGACCATGTTGTCAATGCCTTGCACACGGTCGGGGACAACGAGCGTGAAGGGGCCATCCTTGACGAAGCCAACAACCTGGTAGACACAAGCACAAGAGCAGGCCAGCGGCAACATCCACCCAGGATGGCGAGCAACCGGCTGCCGCTTCGCAAAGAGGATCGGCGGCAGATAGACGCACGCGACGATCGCGAACAACGGCATGTGTCGGGCATGCCTCATGGCGAGGATCATCAACAGCCCCAGAATCACCCCACGCCGCAGGTCCAGGCGTGTCAAGCCGTAGCACGCCGCGAGAAACAAGAGCCAGAAGTTGGCATAGGGCAGCGTCAACGGCACCGCGGCCCATTCCTCGATGCCGGGACGATTCATGGGGACGGCGCGAGCCAGAAACCACCAATAGTCGAGGCCATAGGGAGTGACCCAGCTCAAGATGCCACATGCCAAGAACAGAAGGCCCAGCGTGCGCGAGCGAAAGGCGACGGCATAGAGGCTGAGCAGGCCGAGGCCGGCGAGAAAGCCGCCATGAAGATTGGCCCAGGGGATGATCGTCGCGGGAAGGATCAGCAACCCACGGGCCGAACCGCACTGGATATAGGTGTCCAGCGTGGTCAACCAAAGCGCAAAGAAGAAAAAGGTAAAGAGCTGGGCACGGGGCAGCAGCCCGTAGCCGATCACCGGCATGGTAACGGCGAGGAGCAGCAACGTTGGCAGACGATTCCAATGCCGGATGCTCCACAGCACGAGCCCCACGGTTGCCAGTCCGAGCAGCGTCTTGAAAAGCCAGATGCCCGCCAGGCCGCTGGCGGAATAGACCAGGTAAAAAACGACACCGGTCAACCATTCGTGGTCCACCCAGACGGGCAACGTCGGCGTGAAAGCGAACGGGTCGGTCGTGGGCATCGAACCGTGGGCGAAAAAGAGCTTGCCCACCGCCAGCCGCCCCCAGACATCCGTATCCGCAATCCTGAGGGCGAAATGCCGCACGAAAAAAGTGAAGACTGTGGCAGTGGCGAGCGCCTCAAATAAGCGCAGTGGACCGAGCGGTTTGGCCTCACGCCCGGAACACGATCCGATTCTGGATGCGCTTGCCGTGTCGCCCGGTGGCTCGTCCTTGACTAGGTCCGCGTCGCTCGTGGCAGCTGGCTGTTCCCAGTCCGCAGTGCGGTTTCCAGGTGTTTCCCTTCGCACGATGCGTACCCCCCAAAAAAAGAGAGCGACCAGCCGCCGCTGCTCCCGTACGGGGAGCGAGCGGCTCCCGTACGGGGAGCGAGCGATTCAAAGCTGCTTCTTCTGCACAAGCCCTAGTGCCAGATCAAGGGACCTCTTGCCGAATCGTAGCCACAAGCGTCCCGCTTGTGGGCTGGAGCAGCCCACAAGCGGGACGCTTGTGGCTACGTCATACAACACGTCATTTGGCCCTACACTAGGGCAACAAGTGGGCGATACTTCTCGGAAGCAGTACGGACGCTTGCGCGGCGTTCGAATTGTCGGTTTCGGCCGCTGAGGGGCCGCTTTCAACTCATCTTCAGTTCAAATGGCTTTCGTCTGCGCAAAGGGCGTAGCCGTCCCTAAACTCTAGGTTAGCAATGGCTCCCGTCAACTGCCTGCCCGGTACGCCGCCCAACGAATGGTCGCGCATCTCGGCACGAATCGCCATACACCTCGGTTTGGACGGGCGCAACCGGCGTCGAGTACGGGGTCCAGCGCAGGCAATCAACAATCGCGGAGTGCTGGGCTACAGGATCGGTAGGCGATGGAAAGGAAGCGCTAAGGAATGGGAACGACGGCGCCGCCGCGCGGTGCCGTTGGCCGTGCAAGGGGAGTCTGTCCGACGTTGTTGCCAGAATCTCGGCCAGACTTGCTAGTTCACCTCCATTATGTACACATCGAACCCACCGCCGCGGTTGGAGATGAAGGCGAGCCGTTTACCATCGGGGGACCAGGTAGCGTAGTTCTCCTGGGCCGGATGGCGCGTCAGATTCCGCGGGCTAGAGCCGTCGGCGTTCATTACATAGATCTCGTAATTGCCATCGCGGTTGGACGTGAAGGCGATCTGTTTGCCGCTGGGCGACCACACCGGCCAATAATCCAGAGCGGGGTGATGGGTCAGGCGGCGCACCTGGCTCCCGTCGGCGTTCATTACGTAGATTTCGAAGTTGCCGCTACGGCTACTACAGAAGGCAAGCTGCTTGTTGTCGGGCGACCAGCTGGGGTTGTTATCGAAAGCGATTTCGCTCGTCAGGCGTTGGATGTTCTTGCCCTCGGCGTCGGCCACGTAGATTTCCTGGTTGCCGTCGCGCGTGCTTACCCAGGCGATCTGTTTGCCATCGGGGGACCAGCGCGGCGACTCCTCGAAGGCCTGATGCGGGATCAAGTTCCTGTGCTCGGAGCCATCGGCGTTGACCGTGTTGATTTGCAGCTTGCCGTCGGTTCCTTCGAGAATGTCGAGGACAAAGACAATTCTCTTGCTATCCGGCGACCAGTGACCGTCGAAGTGTGGCGTGTCCTGCGCCAGCAGCTTTTTGAGATCACTTCCGTCCACATTCATCGTCCACAGGCCCATTTTACCTTCATGGATGCGCGTGAAGAGAAACTTCTGGCCGTCGGGAGACCAGTCGAGATGCTGCTTGAAGCCGCCGTCGTGCGTGAGGCGCATCGGCGCCGGAGGTGCTTCACCCCAGAGGCACAGAGGACACAGACTGAGCAGGCAACCAAGAATCAGGCTGACCCAAAAGCGAGGTCTCATGAGGACTTTCTTCTCCCTCATGAGCCCGAAGCGCCAGCGAGGGAAGGTCACATTCCTCGCTGGCGCTTCGGGCTCATGAGAATTCGGATACGCATCAACTTAGAGGAGCTGTTCGATCACCTTGCCGTTGACCGCCACGCCCAGTGTTTGGGCCATCTCGCTGGTGATGCCGACGCAGTGATGGATGGTGGCGGCCACTTCCGCGGGGGTAACCGGATGCTCGTGGGGTCGTTCCCCGCGGCCATCGCTGCTGCCGATCACCCGGCCGCCATGCACACCCCCGCCCGCGATGAGGGCGCTGTAGCAGTGCTCCCAGTGTTCCCGGCCGGCCTTGTCATTGATCTTCGGCGAACGACCGAACTCGCCCACGACCAGCACGAGCGTGCTCTCGAGCAGTCCCCGCTGGCGCAGATCGAGTAACAAGGCTGACAAGGCCTCGTCGAGCCACGGCGCGTGGCGGTCCTGCATGATCTGGAAATTGCGATAGTGATGGTCCCAGCCGCCATCGCCGGCGTCTTCCTCCGCCTCGACGTGATCACTCCAATTGACCTGCACAAACGGGACGCCTTGCTCCACCAACCGTCGTCCGAGTAGGCACGATTGGCCGAAGCGGGTCCGGCCGTAACGATCCAGAACGTGTGGCGGCTCGCGGCTGAGGTCGAACATCTGGCGCGCGGAGGGCGCCGTCAGCAGGGCGAAGGCCTGGGACTGATAGGCGTCCAGGGTTTGAGTCGCGCGCAGCTGTTCCTGACGGCGTTCGAGCTGACCAAGGGCCTGCATCAACCGCTGGCGATCGTCGAGCCGTTCCGGAGTGAGGTCGGGCGGCAGCTCAAGGGCAGGGATCTTGGTGCCGTGAACGGGGTCATACTCCAGGCGGAAGGGGTCGTAGAGGGCGCCGAGCGCGCCGCCGCCTTCGCCGCTAATGCTCTTTTTCCCCTGATGCAGCCGGCCACCGATGACCATGAACGGCGGCAACGGCGAGCGTGAGCCGCGGACCCGGGCGACCACCGAGCCAGTCGCGGGCCGTGACGCGCCGGAACGCGCCTTGCCGCCGAGATCGAGCGCGCCCGCATCGCTGCCGGTCAAGCCGATGGTGCCAGCGACGCCATGGTCATTCGAGGCTGTATGCAACGATCGGATGATCGAATAGGTATCGCTCAGGGCCGCAAGTTGCGGAAACAATTCGCCGAGGCGCACGCCGGGTGTCCGGGTGGCGATCGAGGCGAACGGCCCGCGGAATTCGAGCGGAGCGTTGGGTTTGGGGTCCCAAGTATCCAGGTGAGCAGGGCCGCCCCAGAGCCAGAGCAAGAGCACGGATTTGGCACTGCCCCGGATTGGCGTCCCCCCTTGGGCTTGCCAGCGGAGTAGGTCCGGCAGGGACAGACCGAGGACGGCGCTGGCACCCACTTGCAGGAAGGCCCGACGTGTCCATCCCTGGCAAGTGCGCTGCCGTTGTTGGCCGATGCAAAGCATGATCGAGACCTCCCCGAAACGATCGGGTGTACCCTGGCCGGGATTATAGCACATGCCGACGAAGGGCCAATTATCCTTCCCGGTTTTCGACAGCGGTAGGCTCATCTGCTAGAGTAGTGGTCGCCCGCACTGCACACTCGGCGTTGACCCCTGTGGTGGAGGATGCTTCATGAGCGCACACCCCTGGCACGATGTGCCCCTGCCGGACGATCCTGCGGCGTGGTTTCCGGTCTTCATCGAGATCCCCAAAGGTTCCAAGGTGAAGTACGAGCTCGATAAGGCCACCGGCCTGCTCGAAGTGAACCGTGTTCTCTATAGCGCGGTCTACTACCCCGCCAACTACGGTTTTGTGCCGCGCACCTACTGTCCCGACGGCGACCCGCTCGACGTACTCGTTCTCGGCCAGGAGGAGGTGGCTCCCGGAGTGCTGATGCGAGCCCGGGCGATCGGCGTCATGCGCATGCGCGACGAAAATGGCCAGGACGACAAGCTGATCGCCGTGCACCTCGACGATCCAGAATACGTCGATTACCACGACATCGCGGACTTACGGCCGCACCGTCTGCGTGAGCTCCAGCGCTTTTTCCTCGACTACAAGGTGCTCGAAGGCAAGGAAGTGGTGGTGGAGGCACCACTCGGGGTCGCCGAGGCGCTGTCGACGTTGCAGGAAGGCATTGCGTTTTACGCTCGGGAGCGGGAGGCGCTGCGACACTCGGGCGACAGTCACTTTGCATAGTAGCTATTGCCAGTCTGTCGGGTCAGCACGAGGCCCGTGAAGATGAAGAAGAATTTATCTTCGGCTCACTTGCAGCTTAGCTTGGCGTGATATCCTCTTGGCTACCCGGGCGGTCGCGTGCGCCTCCAGGGTGGGGCAACCGCCAGGTAGTTCAAGGTAGAAGGCCAGGAGGACAGGATGCGTACGCTCATCGGTCGTTGGTGTGCCAGTGCCGTGATGGGGCTGCTGCTGTTGGTGCTGGCTGTGCGGGCGGACGAGGAGAAGGTTGCGCTGGACAAAGTGCCCAAGCCGGTTCTGGATGCCGTCAAGGCCAAGTTCCCGAAGGCCGAGCTGAAAGGGGCCGCCAAGGAAATCAAGGACGGGAAGACCCTCTACGAAATCTCCCTCCAGTACCAGGACACCAACTACAGCGTAGTCTTCACGCCGGAAGGTAAAATTACCCTCATCGAGAAGGTGATCGCCGCCAAGACCCTACCCAAGGCCGTCACCAGGGCCCTGGAGGCCAAGTATCCCAAAGCAACGATCAAGCTCGCCGAGGAACTGAGTGATGGGAACAAGGTCACGGCTTACGAGGTGGTGCTCGTCACGGCTGACAAGAAGGAGGTCAAGGTCGAGCTGGATCCCACGGGGAAGGATCTGAAGGAAGAGGGTAAGGGCAAGGAAGAGGATGGATTCACCAAAGATTTCTCGCTGGAGAAGATTGAGCTTTCGGGAGTCGGGCAGCTTTCGTCAGTCGGGCGCAACCCTTATTTCATTCTGGAGCCGGGTTATTACCTGGTCCTGGAGAAGGGGGATATCCAGCTCACGATCACCGTCCTGGACGAGACGAAGAAAGTGGATGGCGTGGAGTGCCGCGTGGTCGTGGAGAACGAGACCAAGGGCGGCAAGGAGGTCGAGAAATCCAAGAACTACTTTGCAATCAGCAAGCGGACGAACAGCGTCTTCTATTTCGGGGAAGATGTGGGCGGTGCCTGGCTTTCGGGTGAAAAGGGAGCCAAGTTCGGCTTGATGATGCCGGGCACGCCTTTGCTGAAGGCGCGCTACTACCAAGAAGTCGCTCCCGGTGTCGCCATGGATCGCGCAGAGATCGTCAGCGTCACTGACACGGTTGTGACCCCAGCGGGAACCTTCCAGAACTGCCTGAAGACGGAAGAGACGACGCCGTTGGAGCCAAAGGAGAAAGAATACAAATACTACGCTCCCGGAATCGGACTCGTGCAAGAAGGTGAGTTGAAGCTGGTCAAATACGGGTTTGTGAAGACGCCGAAGCAATAGGCTGTGGAGGAGAGCCGACTTTCGGGGGGCTGCTTTCCGGGTGCCGTGGTAGGGAAAGCCATCCGCGGCACCTGACCTGGTAGTTTGGTCGAGGGGCCCGGCCATGCGTGCAAAGCTGTTGGTAGTGGCAGGATCGGTGATCCTGGTCTTGTCCGTTGGGATGGCAGAGGTGATCGGCCAGCAGCCATCGGCCAAGGACAAGGGAGCCTCGAGGAAGGATGCCCAGGGGCCGCCCGACGAAGAACGGGAGATCCTCAAGGAGATCAAGGAGGCGTACAAGGCCCCGTTCGAAGTGCACCAGGACGTCCTCAAGGAACTCCGCAGGTCTTACCAGCAGCCTTCGCCCGATCGTGAGGCCAAGATCTTCAAGGAGCTCCGCAGGCTGTATCAGCTGACGGACGTGCAGGAGGGAGCCATCCTTCGGGAACTCCGTAGGGCCTACCAGCAGCCGTCGGTCGACCAAGAAGAGCGCATCTTCCGGGAGATCGACAAGGCCGACCGACTCCCCACGGGCGCGGTGCCTGCGTCCGTCCAGGCCGATCAGGCGCGGAAGATGTTCCGGAAGCTGGATCTAAATGGCGACGGCTTGCTCAGTTCTGACGAGATGCCGGACTCTCTGCGCAGCGAGCGCGCCCGCTGGGATGCCAACCGCGACGGCTTCATTGACGTCGACGAGTATTGGGCCTACTATCAGGGCCGCCTGCGGTCGCTTTCTGAGCAGGTTGCTTCCGGCCAGATCGAGCTGAGTTTGGGGCGCGGCGGACCGGCTGGGACCAGGGTTCCGACGGTGGAAGTAAAGCCCCGGCCGACTGTCTATCGCGCCGGCAAGCTGCCGCCGGGACTGCCCGGCTGGTTTAGCCAACTCGACACCGACGGCGATGGCCAGATCGGGCTGTATGAATGGAAGAAGAGCGGACGGCCCCTCGAAGAGTTTTTCAGCATGGACCGCAACGGCGACGGCTTCCTCACCGTCGATGAAGTGATGCGCTATCAGGCAGAACAGCCGCGGAACCAGTCCAATGGAATGGCTCGCGCCGGCAGCACAACGGTCAAGCCGGGGGAAAAACGATGAGTCGGCCGTGGTAGCCGGCTCGGTCGGCCCGTTCGTCCAATGCGGGCAACGTACATGGGCATTCGGATCCTGGTGGTCGAGGACGAGGCGGAAATCGCGGACTTCCTGGTGCGCGGCTTGCGCGAAGAGGGGTTCACCGTCGAGCAAACTGGTGACGGCGAGTCCGCTTGGCATGCCTTGGCAACGGGAAACTGGGACGTCGTCCTGCTCGATTGGTGGTTGCCGGGTCCAGACGGCCTGACGCTGTTGCGCCGCTATCGCCAGACTGGGCACGACACGCCGGTACTGTTTCTGACCGCCCGGGATGCCGTCTCGGATCGGGTGCGAGGCCTGGATGGAGGTGCCGATGACTATCTGTGCAAGCCGTTCGCCTTCGAGGAACTGCTGGCGCGGGTGCGTGTTCTGGCTCGGCGCCGGGAGCGCGGCAGCGGCACGCTCCTGAGCATCCAGGATGTACGCCTCGACCTGGCCACGCACCGGGCCGACCGGGCCGGCCAGGCTTTGGATTTGACCGCCAAGGAAATGGCCCTGCTGGTATTCTTTTTGCGCCATCCAGGCGAAGTGCTCTCGCGCACGCGCATCTACGAGCATGTCTGGGAGGAGCGTTACGACGGTCTCTCCAACACTCTGGAGGTGCACATCATGGAGCTACGGCGCAAGTTGGAGGCGCACGGCCCCCGCTTGATCCATACCCTACGGGGGCGCGGCTACGTCTTCGGTGACACCCCGGCCATTAGCCGGGAGGAGGCGCGATGAGCCTGGCCGGCCGTCTCACCGCGTTCTTCCTGGGAGCGCTGGCGCTGGTGCTGGTCGGCTTCTCCGTTACGTTGTACTTGCTGGCGCACACCTACCTGTATCGCCAGGTGGACGAACGCCTGGAGGCGGCCTTGCGCACGCTGGCCGCCGTCGCCGAGGTGAAGCCGGACGGGGTGGAATGGGAGCCGCAGGACCGCCGGCCGAGCCTGGGCCAGGACACTGCCAACGATCAAGTCCGCTGGATGGTCCACGATGCCCAAGGGCGCGTCGTAGACCGCTCCCGCAACCTGGGGGCTGAGGATCTCTTCGTAAGTCCGCTTCCAGTACTCGCCGCGGAGGAAGCGACCGTTCAGCTGGCGCACCGGAAGGGCCAGCCCTGGCGGCTGTGGCAACAAAGGGTGCAAGCTACGCACTCTCCTGCCACGTTCCCGGCCAGTCCCGGCGCCTCACACCGGGAAAGCGATTCACGTCCGCAGGTCGCTGGGCCGGAGGAAGAGCACAAGCATGAAGTACTCATCCTGACCGCAGGGGTTTCCTTGGAGCCGGTACAGGGCACCTTGCGGAACCTGGCCGTGGCACTGACTGGGCTGTCCCTGGGGCTGTGGCTGCTGGCCGTTTTCTTGGGTCGCTGGCTCTGCCGCCGTGCCCTGGTGCCGGTAACGCAGATGGCAGTCGCGGCCCGTGCCATGACTGCGGCGGATCTGGGGCAGCGCCTTCCCGGACCGGGTACCGGGGATGAGTTGGAAGATTTGGGCCAGGCTTTCAATGACCTGCTGTCCCGGCTCCAGGAGGCCTTCGAGCGGCAGCGGCGCTTTACCGGCGACGCCTCGCACCAACTGCGCACACCCCTGACCGCCGTGCTGGGGCAAGTCGAGGTCGCCCTGCACCGCGAGCGCTCCGCCGAGGAGTATCGGCAGGCTCTGCGGCTGGTCCAGCGCCAGGCCGGCAACTTGCGCCAGATCGTGGAGTCGTTGCTGTTCCTGTCCCGCGCCGATGCCGAGGCGAGCTTGCCCAACCTCGAACCTGTGGATTTGACGGCCTGGATGCCCGCCTATTTGCAAGGCTGGTCCGGCCATCCCCGGCGGGCGGACCTCCGTGTGGAAGCCCCGTCCGGTGGCCCCCTTTGGGTCCGCGTGCACGCGGCGCTGCTTGGTCAGTTGCTCGACAACCTGCTGGAAAACGCTTGCAAATATAGCGAGCATGGCACGCCGCTTTCCTTGCGTCTGGAGCGCACGGAGGCCGTGGTCGTCCTCATCGTGGAAGACGCAGGCTGTGGCATCGCCGCGGAAGACTTGCCACATGTTTTCGAGCCCTTTTACCGTTCCCCGCATGCACGCCGCGTGGGACGTCCAGGTGTCGGCCTCGGATTGGCGGTGGCGCAGCGGATCGCGGCGGCCTTCGGCGGCGGCGTCGAAGTGCACAGTGGACTTGGCCAGGGAAGCCGATTTACCCTGCGTTTACCGGAATTGGCCGGCTTCACCTCGAGCCGTTCCGACGCGGCTGGTGCGCGGTGAAGAGTCGTCAGCCGTCATCACGTTCGCGGATGTCGAGCCGCGCCCCATCGACGTCGATCAGCTCCGCGACTACGCCTCCGAGAAGGGGAATCCGGCCTTCCTGGTGAGTCAGGATTCCGACTCTGACCCACCAAGAAGAACCACACCGGCGCGGGGTACCTGAGACGGCCCTACCGCTTCAACTCCAGAACCAAGTCATTCACCCCCTCTTGGATTCGGACCCGGATCCCCGACTTGTCCGCTTCAGCGTAGCGGGGCGGTAGCAGGTTCGGGCCAGGCTTGCCCGCCCCGTCTCGAAACGGCTTGCGCCAGGCCACCGATACGTTGTACTCCCCGGCCGGCACGCCATCGTAGGCGGTGTAGGTGCTCAGGCGCAACGAGCCGTCCGCTTCCACCAGGCCATCGGCCCGCACCGATGGACTCAGGACGGATTGGAGGACGACGTAGGCACCCGGCACCGGCAAGCCCTCGAAGTAGACCTGACCGCGCACGGGGTGCGTCGGCCTGCGGTTCGCGGTCAAGACTCCTTGCTCGTTCGACTCCGGCACTTTCAGGTCTTCGGCCAGTATGGAATCGAGGAGGACGTTGGCCAACACCGGCCCGGTCTTCTTCATTGTTACCCAAACGAGGTGGTCGAACTCTCCATGCTCGACGCCGCGCAGCTTGCTACCGCCACCTGTGGTTGCCAGCTGGTAATAGTTCATGCCGTTGCGCACGAACTTCTGGTAGCGGTGCACGTGGCCGACAAAGACCGTGTAGTTCCGGCCCTTGAGGGCCTCCTCGATCTCCAGCCAACCGGTCTGCGCCAGGTTGCCGGCCATCCAGACCGGTTTGTGAAAGATCACAACGGTCCAGCGCACATCCTGGTTGGCCGCCAGCGTCTGGCGGGCGTAGTCGATCTGCTCCTTGCTGAAGTGGCCGGCCCCTGAGCCAGGCGGATCCTCGCTATTAAGGCACAGAAAGAGCACGTTGCGGTAAACGAAGTGGTAATGGCGGCGGCCGAACTTCTCACCCCAGATCTGGTTGGTCGTCGCATTGCCGACATCGTGGTTGCCCGGCACGTAGAAGAACGGCATTTGCAGCCGCGCGACGTAGCCGTCGAACTCCTCCCACTGCGTGTTGAGGCGTTTCGTGTCGTTCCCACCTCCTTCAATGAGGTCACCGACGGAGACAACGAACTCGGGCTGGAGCAGGTTGAGCCGTTCCACGGCCTGCGAGAAGATCTTGTCTCGGTGACCCCCGGTCCTGTCACTGACAATGGCGAACTGGAACTCGTCGCGGTCGTTGTTCAGGTCCGTACGGGTCCAGGGGTTTCGTCCTTCCTGGGTAAGAACCAACTCCGTGCGCGTGTTCGACGGCGCCGGCTGGGAAAAGGCCACCGCGACGCCTAACAGAGAGACGGCGGCGAGGCCCAGAACAAGGCGTTGCATGTTCGGATCTCCTTGCGGTGTTACTTGCCTTGGAGGTTCAGCGAGAGGGTGTTCGTACCTGACTTGATGGCTGCTCGAAGCGGCGTGGTGTTTCGCCTGGCATAGACGTCGGAGAGGTGGTTTGGCCCCGGCTTGCCGGCCTCGTCGTAGAGAGGCTTGCGCCACTCGACAGTGACGACATACTCCCCGAAGGGAACTCCGTCGTTGGCTGCGTAGGTGCTCAGCGACACCGCACCGTCCGCACCCGTAAAGCCGTCGGCCCGCGGCGCGCCGGGCTCCTTGGTTTGGACCGCCTGGAAGACCACGTACGCCTGAGACAGCGGCTGGCCATCGAGCGTCACCCGGCAGGTCACCGGATGGGTCGGCCGGCGGTAATACTGGGGCGCCGCCTGCTCCGCCGTCTCCACAGGGCGTAGGTCCTCGGGCAAGATACCATCGAGCATCACATTGGCCAGCACCGGGCCGTCTTTTTTCATGGTCACCCAGACGAGGTGGTCGAACTCGCCGTATTCCGGACCACGCAGCTTGCTGACGCCGCCGGTGGTGGCGAGCATGTAGTAGTGCTGTCCGCCGTTGCGAACGAACTTCTGGTAGCGGTGGACGTGCCCCGCGAACACCGTGTGCGGTCGGCCGCTCAGGACTTTCTCGACTTCGAGCCAACCGCTCTTCGTCGCATCGCCGAAGACCCACATAGGCTTGTGCACGAAGACCAGGGTCCAGCGTGCGCCGCGGTTGGCCTCCAGGCTCTTCTTGAGGAAGGCAACCTGGTCGGCGGAAACAGCCCCGTCGTCCTTGCCCGGCGGGTCTTCGGAGTTGAGCATCAGAAAGAGGACGTCGCGGTAAACGAAGTCGTAGTAGCGACGGCCAAACTTCTCCTGCCAGAGCTTGTCCATGGCCTGGTTGGAGAGGTCGTGGTTACCGGGCAGATAGAAGAAGGGCATTTGCAGCTGCGCGACGTAGCCCTGGAACTCACGCCATTCCCATGCCAGCCGCTGGCGGTCCTCGGTGTACCCCTCGATGAGGTCGCCAACCGAGACAACGAATTCGGGCTGGAGCAGGTTGAGCCGTTCCACAGCCTGCGAAAAGACTTTGTCCCGGTGACTCCCGGTCCGATCGCTGACGATGGCGAACTGGAAGGTACTGGGGTCATTGTTGAGCGGCAGCGCGGTGGCCGGATTGCGCTCCGCGCGCTGGAAGTCGAATTCCGGTCTGGGCGGCTTGGGGTTCGACCAGGCCAGTGCCGTTCCGACGACGGCGACGGCGGACAGCCCCAGCAGTAGGTGTTTCATGGCGGGTCCTCCCGGGCGATGCATCGAGACCTCCGGTTGTAGGGAGTCATTGTACGGGAACAATTGCGGCGCAGGGAAAAGGTAAATGGGGCAGCACGGGCTTGCCCTGCACGGCGCGGAGAGGTATCCTCCCGGTTATGAAGTTACTCCGATTCCTGGCAGTTGTGTGCGGCGTTAACCTGGCCTTGCCGCCGGGCTGGTGCAGCATCGCCTTCCAGGAGCGTGCCCAGCCGCCAGCCGCCGCGAAGCACGCCGGCTGTTGCGATCTCTGCGGCCGCAATGACCACGAGAAGCCCCCACCCGTAGCCCCGAAGCCGGCCCCGCCTGCCCGGTGCTGCTGCTACGAGCTGGACTGGCTCAAGCCGCCGCTGCCCGTCCGCGTCGAGGCCGAGTGTGTGCCACTAGGCTCCCGACCTCCAGACGCGGCCGTTCCCGCTGCGCCACGTTGGTGGTTCCGTTCCGATCTGGCTATTCCCGTCCCGTCGCCCCCGCTCCATATCCTCAAGTGTCTTTGGCTGTGTTAACCGATGCCGGCCGTCGACGCGAAACCGCGTCCCCGCAATCCCGATGCATCGGTTCAACACATCCCAAGTTCTGGAGGACGATCATGCGTTCCAAGTTGTTCGCGGGCTCCGCCCTCGCCGCGGTCCTGACCGTGGCGGCGGTCGCGCTGGCCACCGGGTTCACGAAGTCGCCGGGCGGCGTGCAGCCGGCCCAGGCCGTGGCCCGCACCGCCCAGCCGTGCTGCACGGAGGCGGATTGCTGCCCGGAGTGTATCCTCTGCTGCTCCCTTGATGGGTGCTGCGAGGAGTGCATCCAGTGCTGCATCGACATGGGCTGCGATCCGCTCTGCTGCTTCCCGGGCCTGATGGCCAAGGCCGTCCCGCCAGCGGGCAAGTCGTCTGGCACCTGCGACCCGTCAACGGGCTGTTGCAGTAAGTAGTCCGAGCGTCCCGCGCGGGTTGTCAGGGGCGTTCGCGTCCCTGGCGGCCCGTGTCCTGGCCTCCCAAGCCGGTTCATTTCTTGGCCGCTAGCATTTCCTACGGGGGGACGCCGTAGCGTTGGGCCGAGGAATCCTACCGTGAAGTAGGTTTGGCCTGGGCGCGTTTTCGGATTGGTTTGTCGTCTCTCCCGAAGGAGGTCTTGCCGTGAAGGCCCTCAATTCGCGCCTGCCGGATCGACGAAGTGCTTTTACGTTGATCGAGCTGCTGGTGGTCATTGCGATCATCGCCGTCTTGATCGGTCTCTTGTTGCCGGCCATCCAAAAGGTGCGCGAGGCCGCCAACCGGATGCAGTGTGCGAACAACCTCAAGCAAATCAGCCTCGCGGCTCAGAACTTCACTTCAACCTTTGGCTTCCTGCCGCCGGCACGGATCGCCCCTCCGTCTGGGAACGTAACCGGAGTGGACGGCTTCGCGACCTGGGCCTGGCTGGTGCTGCCGTACCTGGAGCAGGATAACCTGTACAAGTTGTTTGACGTGACACGACCCTACAGCAAGCAGTCCCCAGCCGCCGTTCAGGGGCAGCCAAGGTTCTTTCTGTGCCCGTCGCGACCGGCGGCGGTTCTCAGCATCGGCGATCCCACGCCACCCGGTGGCGGCGCCCTATCCGACTACGCCGGCTGCTTGGGGACAGTCAACTCCGGCAATGCCGATGGCCTGGGGGCCATCACCAATACCCCGGCCGGCTTCTACACCTACGGCGGCACCGCGACCGACACGACCGTCGTTTCCTTCAGAGGGTTGGTAAAGCCCGAAAGTATCCTCGACGGCACCAGCAACACCTTCATGTTTGGGGAAAAGCACATCCGGCCCACCTCCATGACGCCGACGCGCGGCCAGAACGAGGATCGCAGCGTCTACGCCGGCAATGTGGCCAACTCCCAGCGTCTAGCCGGCTTTCTGGGGGCCAACACCTTCCCCATCCCCGCAACGAACACGTTCTCCCACTTGCCTTTGCAGCCTCCCGATTCCACCGTAGCCCTGGCCAATGCGTGTTTCGGCGGTCCGCACACGGGTGTCTGCCAGTTCGCCTTTTGTGACGGCAGTGTCAAGGCGATCAGCATTAATATCGACCTCTTTACGCTATCTTACCTGGCGGATCGCGCGGACGGCCAAGTCATCGGGAGCTACTGAAAGGCCTGCGAACCGTCCTGCTACACAAGGAGTCTTCCCATGATGCGACCATTAGCGGCCTGCGTGTGCGTCCTCGTAATCTCTGTTGGCAGCCTGCCGGCAGGGAGGACCAACTCTCCCGTGGAGCCAGGGGTTCGGCCTCTGGCAGACAGTCGAGACGAGCCGTTTCCCGATGGCTCGATCGGGCGCATCTCCGAGTTTCGGGGCTGCGATGGGAGCTACCTACCTGCCTACGTGCGCAAGCCCAAGGGCGACGGGCCGTTTCCGGTGGTCGTGATGCTGCACGGCGGCGGCGCCAGCAAGAATGCCACCTATGCTTTCAAGCAGACCACGCCGACGCCGGCCTTCATCGCGGCCGGTTGGGCGATCGTTTCCATCGACTTCCGCCCCACCAACGTGCCACTGACCGTCCCGGCCGGAGCCATCGTCTTCCCCGCACTGCCGCCGATCGAGTGGAATGACACAGTCGCGGCGATCGAGGCGGTTCGAAGCCTGCCGTACCTCGACGGCAAGCGCGTCGCCGTGATCGGTGGCAGCCACGGCGGCTACGTCATGGCAAGGGTCGCGTCGCGCGCCGACCTGCGCTGCGCGATCCTCTGCGCCCCGGCGATCCTCGACCTCATTGAGCTGTCCAAGGCTATCGAGCAAAAGGTAGACATGGTCCAAGTGATCAAGAATAAGGTCGCGGAGGGGGAACAAAAATACGGGGCGCCGCTGGCGGTGATCGCCAAGCATCCCGCGCAATATGGCTACGAATCGCCGATGACCGAGGCCGCGAAAGTGCGTTGTCCGATTCTGATTATCAACGGCCGCAACGACCGGGCCTCGCCCATCTCGGCCGTTCAGGCTTATGCGGACAAGCTCAATGCCGTCGGCAAGGGGGCCGAGACCTACTTCCCCGACAACGGGCCGCACGGCTTCTACTTCGGGAACCCCAAACCGATCCCCGAAACGGAGGAGGCCGCCCAACGGGCCGTGGACTTTATCCGCAAACACTTCGCTCTGTAGGAATCCTGGAACTCGCTTTTGACCTACTGCTGCGTGTTCCGTGAGGAGTATTTCCATGCTGCGAACGGCGCTCGCTTCCGTGTGTCTTCTCGCGCTCTTCCCCGGCAGCTTGCTGGCACAGCAGAACAATTCCGAGCCTATCCCTCTGGCCCAACTCGCTACCCGCGCTGAGGGCGATTGGGAGCGGCTCGCCGATGGCTCGATCGGCAGCATCACGGAGTTTCGCGGCGTTGGCGACGTTACGATTCCGGCTTACCTCCGCAAGCCCAAGGGCCGCGGTCCATTTCCGGTGGTGGTCCTGCTGCACGGCGGGCAGTACGGCAAGGAGTCCACGTATGCCATGGGCCGCTCGACGCCGCCTTCCGGGGACTTCGCCCAGGCAGGTTGGGCGGTGTTCGCCATCGACTACCGCCCGGAAGAAAGGCCCTCCCCGCCGATCGTCCTCGAGGACAGCATCGCGGCCGTACAAGCCGTTCGCCAACTTCCTTTCATCGATTCCAGCCGCGTTGGCTTGATGGGAGGCAGTCGCGGCGGTGGCGTGACCTCCCGGCTGTTGTCGCGCATCGACAGCAAGGGCGCCATCCTCTGCGCTCCGGCTGGCCTCGATCTGATCGAGATCAAGAAAGCTGCCGGGCGCGGCGAACCGGTGGTCGGGGTCCTCAAGCAAATGGTCGCCAATATGGAAAAGCAGCGCGGTGCAACGGCGGAGGAAATCGAAAAGGATCCTGCCAAGTTTGGCTATAGCTCACCCCTGACCGAGGTGGGCCAGGCCCGCTGTCCGGTCTTGATCATCAACGGCCGCAACGATCCAGCCTCGCCCGTCTCGGTCATCGACGTGTATGTCCAGAAAATGCGTGCCGCGGGGAAGGAAGTGGATGCTTATCTTCCGGACAACGGCCCGCACGGCTTCTACTTCGGCCATCCGGATATCCTGGAGACAAAGGAGGCGGCGCTGCGGGCCGTGGCGTTCTTCCAGCGGTGCTTCCAGGGGCCATGATGCCTCCAGTCCAAATAAATCCAGCGAAAAGGGAATGTAGGGGGGGCACTGCGGCGAGAAGTTGACACGGCCCGGCCCGCCGATTAGATTCATCCGTGGCGATGGGGTTCGCCGAAAACCGCCGCCCGCAGCGGCTGATGACCCCTACCGGAAGGCGCATCCTCCGCGTGGGGGCCGAGAGTGGCCGAAGCCCTCGGGAGCCTTCCCGAGGGCTTTTTGTTTGCCCGCGGCCGGGCGCGGATACGTTGCGGTGAATCCTACTCTGCTCAAGGGGCGGCTGCCAATGACTTCGCTGAACCCGTCCCAAACGCAATCCGTTCTCTTCAGCTTCCTCGACGTCCACCGCCGGATGGCGGAGCTGGAAGCGATGCTCGCCCAGAGCGCGATCGCGTCCCCTTTCTCGCAGTACGTGAGCGACCTCTCGCCCACCGAGAGCAAGGTCATCCAGGACTACTTCGCCCGCATCCGGTCCACGATGCTGGCCTGCCTCCAGGAAGCGGGGATCCCCCTCGAAGTGCGCCGTACAAGCGTGCGCTGGGCTTTGCAGGTCGGCATGTCGTTCCTGCACATTGCCATTGCCGAGATGACGCCCGAGCGCTTGCGGGGTTACGGACCTCTGGACCCTGCCGGCAGCGAGGCTGTCATCAAGATCCAGCAGGACCTTTACCGGCTCATGGACCGCGTCGGCGCGTACGTGCGGCAGGGTCTGGGCCGTGACCTACAGCAACGCCTCGCCCGCCTGGAAGCGACCCCGGTCAGCATCGTAACGCTCACCGTTTTGGACACGATCATTTCGCGCTGGCAGTTAGTGGAGTTCCGCCCTTTGCTCGACACGATCGTTCAGCGGCTGGAGGCGCCCCAGTTCGAGATCGCCGTCTTCGGGCGGGTCAGCTCGGGCAAGTCCTCCTTGCTGAACCACGTCGCCGGGATGGACGTCCTGCCCGTTGGTGTCACGCCCATCACGGCCGTGCCGACGCGGCTGGTGCGCGGTGATGAGCCGTCAGCCGTCATCTCCTTTGCGGACATCGAGCCGCGCCGCATCGACGTCGATCAACTCCGCGACTACGCCTCGGAGGAGGGGAATCCCGGCAACCACAAGCACGTGACTCGCATCCTTGTGCAACTCCCATCGCCCCGGCTGCGTGAGGGCGTGGTGCTGGTGGACACGCCGGGCATTGGCTCCCTGGCGCTCGCCGGCAGCGCGGAGACGTTCGCCTACTTGCCGCGCTGCGATCTGGGGGTCGTCCTGATCGACGCCGCCTCCACGCTGAACCAGGACGACCTCGGCATCCTCCGGGCCCTGTACGAGGCCGGTACCCCAGCTCAGGTGCTGCTGAGCAAAGTGGACCTGCTCACGCTGGCCGATCGGCAGCGGCTGGTCGGCTACATCCAGGAACAACTCCGGCGCGAACTTGGCATCGTGTTGCCGGTTCATCCGGTCAGCACGGTGGGCCCGGAGGAGGTGCTCTTGATCGGGTGGTTCGAGCAGGAGATCGCCCCGCTGCTGGACCGCCACCGCGCTTTGACGGAAGTGTCGCTGCGGCGCAAAATGGCCCATCTGCGCGAGTCCGCGGTTGCCGTCTTGCAAACCCTCCTGGCCAGGCCACAAGAAGGGAGGACGGACGGACGCGCCGGGCCGAATGTGACAGGCGCGCGGCGGCTGTTGGAGGGGGCGGACGGTGCGGTCCGGCAGGCGAGCGCTCGGTGCCAGGACTGGACGGCGGCGGAGCCGGCCCTGGTGGAAATCATCCTACGCGACGCCGCCCAAGCGGTTGTTGCTCCCCCCCATTCGCCCAGAGTCGCGGGGAACGAACCGATGGTGCGCGTGCTCCAGCAAGTGCTCACCGATCGAGTTCGGATGGCGCATCAGCTGGTGAAGGACCTCCAGCAAGTTCTGAGCCAAACGCTGGAGGGGTTACGCCAGACGGCATCTCTGGCCGATGCCGACCCTGCCTCCGTCAGGAAGTTGGTGTTCAGCGGCTTGCCGGTTCTTGACCTCTCTCCGTTTCAGGGGAAGTGCCACTCCTCCCGTCCTTGGTATGCTCCGTTCCTTCCCCGGGTGGCCGTTTGGGCCACCCGGCAGTCTCTGCAAAGACGCCTGGAACCGGCGATCCGCGAATACATTGAAGTGTACGACCGGCAGCTCCGGGCCTGGCTAAAGGAGTGTGTCGCTCAATTGGTAGAAATGTACGAATTCCAGGCAGAGGTCTTCCGTGAACAGGTGCGGCGCCTGACGGTCGAAATGGATGGCGCCGCCACGGCGCCCGACACGGGCCAACTGATAGCTGACTTACAGGAACTGCAAGGAACCGAGTTGGCTGAAAAGACAGCCGCGGTCCCTCCGGCTGGCAGGGAGGCCATCATCAGCCTGACCTGACCACCTTCGTGGCAACTGACCACACGAGCTGATGGACCGAACTATTGGGAGTTTGCCCAGCCTTGACAGGCTTTTCCTTCCCGAGGCGCTCGTTGCGGAGGCCAGCGCTGCTGCTCGGCATCGAACGACTTCAGTGAGGAAGGTGCCAATGCGATTCCACCTGATTCCCCGCGAGGAAAACTTCTTTGATCTCTTCGAGGAGGCGGCTGCCATCCTCAACCGCGCCGCGGGGCTATTCGCGGGGGAGCGCGGCTCGGGAGGGATTAGATCAGACGATGCTGGATCTTCGTTGAACCCTCCCCGCATAACTTCCTCTTGTCTCAGCTCGTGTCCTCACAGGGCCCCCTCCGCCTCGGCATCCTGAGCCAATTGTTCTGGAACCGTCCCCGCGTCGATTCCTTCATGGCCGTAGATCGACATGACCTGCCGGAAGCGACTGGCCATCATTTTTTCGAGGTAGGCCTAGACGTCCTTGGCCCGGCGCTCGCGGAGGACGCCCCGAGCCACCTCCCGTGCCTCGGCCCAGCTCACCCCGCGGATGATCTGCTTGGGCGCTAGCGGACGATCATGACGGTGCAAGGCG
>JBGQLF010000004.1:0-26919 GCA_041499985.1 Gemmataceae bacterium | reverse complement strand
TTCAAGGGGCACCCCAGCTGGGTCCACGGCATGGCTTTTAGCCCGGACGGCAAACGCCTGGCCAGCGCTTCTTCTGGAATGGGACCGGTCAAGGTATGGGATGCCCAGACCGGCAAGGAACAGCTCTCCCTCCAGGGCGCCGGCCACTGCGTGGCCTTCAGTCCGGACGGCCAACGCCTGGCCAGCGCTGGGAAGGTGTGGGATGCGCAGACCGGCCAGGAACTCCTCACTTTCAAGGGGCACAGCCGCCGCATCACCAGCGTGGCCTACAGCCCGGACGGCAAACGTCTGGCCAGCGCTTCGGAGGACCGGACAGTGAAGGTATGGGATGCGCAAACTGGCCAGGAACTCCTTTCCCTCAAGGGGCACAGATGGCCTGTCACCAGCGTGGCTTTTAGCCCGAACGGTCACTGGCTGGCCAGCGGCTCGAACGACAGCGCGGTGAGGATCTGGGACGCCACGCCGCTGCCGCAGAAGCCATGACCGGAAGGGGCCACCGCGCGGCAAATGGATGCGGCCGCCGGTGGCAGTAGCAGCCCAAGTCCGCCGCCGTCCAGCAAGGCAATCACCGGCCCAACAGCGCCCAGGCGTCCGTTCTGCGCGCCCGCGGAGTAGGGAAGATCCCAATCGTCACAAGTTTACTTGCTCGGTCTTACCGTTGTTTCGGAGGAGGATCGTATGATGCGCTGGTCACGTCGCTCGGGTTTCACCCTGATTGAGCTACTGGTGGTGATTGCCATCATTGCTGTCTTGATTGGGCTGCTGTTGCCGGCCGTGCAGAAGGTCCGGGACGCAGCCAACCGCCTCAGATGCCAGAACAACCTCAGACAAATCGGTCTGGCGCTCCACGGCTATCACGACACGTACGGCTCTTTCCCGCCGGCGCTCATGGATGGTTGGGACGGGGTCCAAAAGCACAATCCGACTGCCGGACGCTACTGGTACTGGAGCTGGCTGGCCCGATCCCTTGCCTTCGTGGAAGGGGACAACCTCTTCAAGATGGCCGACACCTGGGCGGCACGGGACGACAACAAGCCCTTCACCAACCCTAGGCCGGTTCACTCCTGGAACCCGTGGGGGGACTGGAGCATCCCGAGCGGCCCGACCCCCAATGTGAACCCCGCCTTGGGCACCCGGGTGTCGCTCTACAACTGCCCGGCGGATGGCCGCGAGCTAGTCGCCCGTAATGTGGATTGGTTTGGGGACGGCTCCTACTATGACCGGGTCGCCTTGACGAGCTACCTGGCCGTCTCCGGTCTGGATGGCAGCTTTCCCAATGCCGGCTTTCGCACGCCAACCACGGGGGAACGAAGTGGCATCATTTACTACCAATCCAAGACCAAGATGACAGATATTACGGATGGCACGAGCAACACCCTCATGGTTGGCGAGCGCCCGCCGAGCATCACCTTCCTGGACGGGAGCTACGGCTGGTGGTTTGTCGGGTGGGGCTGGGACGGCTCGGGCGAAGGCGACGTCGTCCTCGGTGCTCGTAGCGAAGTTTTTGCCCGGTCCCTGGGCCGTGGCTGTAGACCGCCTGCCAACTGGGTCGGCCTGAAGAGGCAGGTGGACAATGTGGGTGACTGCGACTCGGGACATTTCTGGAGCCTGCACGCGGGTGGGGCGAACTTCCTGTTTGGCGACGGCTCCACGCGCTTCCTGTCCTATAGCGCCGACAGCGTCCTCCCGATGCTCGCCACGCGGAACGGGGGTGAGGTGATTCCCGCCGATTTCTGATCTTTCTGCGGCGTAGGCAGCGTGGCCTACTTCCACACTTGCTGAGCATGCTTCCCGGTCCCCTGGCCAAAGGGACAACCGCTGCACGGGCATGAGAAGAAAAGTGGCCGGTGAGGCCAAGCCGCCAAGCAGAGTCCTCACCAGCCCCGCAGCGCCCGGGCGCTCGGTCTGCGCGCCCGGAGCCGTTGCGCTTGCATTGTATTGCAGACCGTCTCCAAGACAGGAAATTCTCCCCATGTGGTTCTTTGCTTCACTCAAGCCCCAGCCTTCCCGACCTAGCCGTCGGGTCCCGTCTTCCTTCCGCCCGCGCCTAGAGGCGCTGGAGGATCGCACGTTGCTGAACGCTGGTGATCTCGACACTAGCTTTGGGGGCACCGGGATCGTCACCACCTCCCTGAGCAACAACGACGACATGGCCAGCGCCGTGCTCATCCAGCCTTGGGACGGCAAGCTCGTCGCCGCAGGGAGTACCCATAGCCCTAGTGGGACAAGGGTCATGGGCCTGGCGCGCTACCAGACGAACGGCAACTTGGACCCCAGCTTCGGCAGCGGCGGCAAAGTGGTCTCGAACATCGGCAGTGGTTGGTTCCCCCCCGCCGCCCTCTACCCCAGCACCGACCTGTCCAACCCCGGCAAGATCATCGTGGCCAGCGGAGAAACCGTGGCCCGTTTCAACTCCAACGGCAGTCTCGATACGACCTTCAAGGGGGGATCGGTGCAGGTGAAGCAGTTCATCTTCGGCGTAGTCATCCAGCCTGACGGGACAATCGTCGTGGCCGGCTCTGACAGCTCGTACACGGCCTTCGAGCTGACCCGCTTGAACGCCAACGGCAAGCTGGACACCAGCTTCGGCCGCAGCGGTACCGCGACCCTGTCCATGGGGCCCTCGACGTACGCGAGTGCTCTGGGGCTACAGGCCGATGGGAAGTTGGTGGTGGCGGGGGTTACGGGCTCCCCTTCCGTCTGGGAGTTAGCCCGCTTCAACGCCAACGGCACCCTGGATTACTCCTTCGGCCCCAGCGGTACGGGTACGGTGACCACCTCCTTCGCTGGCGGCGGCCTGGCTGGTCTAACCATCTACCCCAGCACGGGGACGGACACCACCGATTCCGGCAAAATCGTGGCGGTGGGCTATCAACTGGGCAACCACCCGGTCCAGATCGCACTGGCACGGTACAACGCCAACGGCACCCTGGACGCCAGCTTCGGG
Source organism: Gemmataceae bacterium (assembly GCA_041499985.1). Taxonomy (GTDB): domain Bacteria; phylum Planctomycetota; class Planctomycetia; order Gemmatales; family Gemmataceae; genus JBGQLF01. The sequence goes on along the minus strand of JBGQLF010000004.1, from coordinate 23,972 downwards.
CAATCTGGCCAGGTAATCACGTCCCCGCCTTACGGCGGCGACGCCAAGGCTCCAGCCCTCCAGACCGACGGCAAGGTCGTGGTGGCCGCTGCGACGGACGACGCGTCGGGCAACTTCTTGTTTAGTGTCCTGCGCTATAACACGGACGGTAGCCCGGACACGACCTTCGGCAACGGCGGACTCGTGCAGACCGGCAGTCCCGGGAGCGAGGCTTATGCTGTGGCTATCCAAGCGGACGGCAAGATCGTCGCCGCGGGCGATACTGCCCTGGTGGGCAGCACTCGCTCGGACTTCATGGTGGCCCGCTACCTGGGAGCAGTCTCGACGACCGGCGCCCCTCCAATCCTCCCCGACCCCGTCTCCGTCGGCACCGACCTGACGCTGGCCGCCGACCCCGTCCCTGCGCTCGCCTTCCAGCGCGACGCCGTCGGCGCCGGCGTGCTGGAGCCGTGCACCGATACCCTGCTTGGCTACGGCACGCGCCCCCGCGACGAGACCTTGACTCAAAGCTCCGCCAGCGCCGGCTGGGCCTCGGGCCCTTTCCGGCTCGTGGTCCAGGCCCAGGATAGCGACAGCGTCTTCGGCGACCCGTTCGCGCTCCCGCTAACCGTGCCGTAGTGTCCGGCCACGGCGCTCCCCGGCACTCGACCTGGGCGCCATCGGGGAAAAAAGGACCGTTGCATGGCGCGTTCCTGATGACAAGCTCTTGACCAAAGAAACTAAAAAGCGCTTTAGGCCTTGAGGGGGCCCTTCGTCCTGGATACAATTGGATTAGTCGGAATCAGTACCGTAAGTGAGCCTCGATCACAGGAGGTTGTTGCTCGGTCGGATTTCGGCCTGTACGGTCTTGGATGGGGCTGGCATTCGCGCCGTCTCCATCCCCCAGAAACCTGACTAGTACATCCCGATTTCCCCGCAGCGACGGCTTCCAAGGCCCTTAACCAAGGAGGTAAGCCAGTCGATACTCCACATTCTGAAGGGCGGAACCGATCGCCCGGTTGGATTTCGGCTCATACGGACTTGGGTGGCCCCGGCTCCTGCTCAGGGCTGTTCCCCCAAATGCTTGATTAAGTAACGACCGATCCGACCGCACGAATGGGTTCCGGTTTGGTCCTATCGAAGTAGCGACCCGCTGCGCCAACCAAGACCTATCTGGCGCAGCGGGCCGCTGTTTTTTTCGCATCCATCGGGAGTCGAACTCTCCTGATCTTGATGAGCAGGTCCACCTGGTGCGTCCAGGGCACTCCAGCGCGTACGCGGACCGGCTCGCCGCCCCACAGGGGCGCTTCCGTCCAAGCTGGAGCAACCCCGATGCCGGGGACCACACCCGCCTAGCGCAAGCTCTAAAGAGCTGTTTTTCTTTGTAGGACGGCTCTCCAGAGCCGTCCGAGCAGTCCGGACGGCTCTGGAGAGCCGTCCTACGGAAAAGAGGTCCCTGCACGCCGCACTAGCGATGTTCGTCGGCGTTGACGAACGCTTCATCCTCTTCTTCCATGCCAGAGCTCATTTGAGCCAGGCGTCCCATGAGCGCGACCCCTCCCGTAATGGCCGCCAGACTGACGACCGCGGCCACACTCCAAACAGCCAGGGAAACTGAAAACAGCGAGTCCGAGCGATAGGCGGCCAAGAAACAGGTGACCGTACCGGCCGAACAGATGACGACCATCGGCACCAGCGACGCCGTTCGGCCGGCGAACCGCGAACGCTCATCCACGGTCGGAACAGCGTGGCCCCGCTCCAGGGCGCGCATATGCTCTTCGTGCCGCATCTCCAGCATCCGCTGCTGGGAGCGGAGCAACTGCGGGACCAAAACGAGCAGGGTCCCCAGCACGAGCGCGCTCAGGAGGAGGATCAGCAATTCGCCACTGTGTTGGTCCACGAACGGAGGCATTGGCAACGAATCTTTGAGCATATCGGAACACTCCGCTTGAAAGCGTTTTCTTTCACTCTAGCCGAAAATCGGCAACAAGCGAAAGCAAAAGGCGACCAGCGCTTTGCTCTTGGTCGTTGGTGCAGGCGCTTCTATGTTGGCGGAAAGAGATTTGCAGGAGTCTGCCATGCGGCGCTTGTGTGTCTTTTGCGGCTCGAGTGCGGGCACCCAGATGGTCTACGCGGACCACGCGCGCCGGCTGGGCCAATTGCTGGCGGCACACAGCTTGGGATTAGTGTTCGGAGCGGGTCACAAAGGCTTGATGGGCGTGCTTGCCGACGCCGTACTGCGAGCGGGCGGCGAGGCCATCGGCGTCATTCCCCATGCCCTGGTCGAGCGCGAATGGGCGCACTCCAGTCTGACCGAGCTGCATGTCGTCGCCACGATGCACGAGCGCAAGGCTCTCATGGCCGATCTCGCGGATGGTTTCGCGGCCCTGCCCGGCGGCCTGGGCACGTGCGACGAACTGTTCGAGATTCTGACCTGGGCCCAGCTCGGGCTGCACACCAAGCCGATCGGCCTGCTCAACGTCGCTGGCTTCTTCAATCCGCTCCTGGCCTGGCTGGACCACACCGTCCGTGAAGGATTTGTGCCCGCCGAGAACCGCCGACTCCTGCTCGAAGCAGACGACCCCGAGCGGTTGCTGGATCAGCTGTTGCACTACCGGCCCACGACACCGCCGACGCGCTGGATCGACGACACGGAGCGGTGAAGGATGCCAGCGGCTGGGTGGCACGCCCTGAGTCCTCGAAGGGCGTGGGGGAGCGTCAACCACGCCCTTCGAAGACTCAGGGCGTGCCACCCGTTTGCTGACATATCACTGTCAGTGTCCAAGTTCTTGTTGTGCAGCTCCTAAACCAGAGCTACTTTTTCTCGACGATGTCGTCCCGCGTGCCGCCGATCACTTTGAGCACCGTGTTCACATCCTCGGGCTGGGCGCCATTCTTCTCCAGGGCGTTCTTCAAATGGCCCGCCAGCGTATCGAATTCCACGTTGGTGATGCCCATGCCTTTGTGGGAGTCCTTCATACTCCGTCCGGAGTATTTGTACGGCCCCCCCGAGACCTCGCTAACCAGGTCGACCAGGAGTCGTTTCAGATTGGGCACATCCAGGTCCTTGAACTTGCCATCGCGGAAGAAATTGACCTTGGGATCGGTCGCCGCCGCCGCGACGAAATCGTCCACGACCTTCCTGACGTTCGCCACGCCGCCCAGCCGATCCCAGAGCGTGGCAGTAGTCTTCGTCTCGACGATATCGCCGCGCGTGCCGCCGATCACCTTGAGCACCGTGGCCACGTCTTGGGGCTGAGCGCCGTTCTTTTCCAAAGCGTTCTTGAGATCGCCGACGATGGCATCGAACTCGGCGTCCGTAATGCCCATGCCCTGGTGGACTTCCTTCATACCCCGGCCGTTGTACTTGTATGGCCCACCCGAGACGGCGCTGATCTGTTCCACCAGGAGCCGTTTCAGATTCGCGACATCCACATCCTTGAATTTGCCGTCGCGGAGGAAGTTGACCTTGGGATCGGAAGCGGCGGCCGCGACGAAGTCATCCACGACCTTCTTGACATTGGCGTCGCCACCGAGCCGGTCCCAGAGGCTGGCCACGTTCCGGGCCCCCGGATTCACCTCCGAGCGAATGTGGTCAATGACATTGCGCAGCGCGAAGGCCCGCTGGCGCGGGTCGGGATTGCGGTTGGCTTCGGCCAAGGCGCTCTCAATCTCTTTCTGCAAGCCTGGGCGATGATCGATGATGGGCCAGAGAGTCAGCAGGGCACCTTGGTACAGGTGAAAGCAGGCCTCCGGGTTGGCTCCGATGCGGCGCTGGGGAACGCCGTTGTAGAGGTCTGCACCGGTGTTGATGATCTCTCGGAGCAGCTCATTGACCCGCTGATCAAGGACTTTGCGGTCCAGAGGAGCCGCCCCGGATTTGTCCTGGGCCGTGGCCAGGCTAGTGGCGCTCACCATCAGGATGCCAGCCACCACGGTGAGCCATGACCATCGCTGCATCGTACGCATGAAGGGTCTCCTTTCAACTACGCTGTCGGAGGCTCGCGCTGAGCTCCGCTCAAGACTTGCGGCCACGCTCCATCGGGCACAAAGTGGAACGAGGTGACTTGTTACGGCAAGGTGATCATAGGAGGGAAGCCCCGACAAGGAAAGAGGCTTTCCTGGTCTTGCATCGTTGGGCCGTCTTCGCATAATGGAACGGCCTGCCCTGTCCACGCAGCATCCGGATTCGCTCTGCGCCTTAGGCCATGCTCAAGGAGGGTTCCGTGGCCGACAAATCGATGCAACTGATTCTTGCCGCGCTCAGCCGAGCCGTGGCGGACCCCGCCGGCACCTCCCTGCACGGCACCAAGGCAATCCCCGGCCTGTTCGCCGCCACCGCCACGGGCAAGCAAGCCGCGCAGCGCTGCAAGGACGAGGGCTATCTGCGTGTCGTCCGCACCGAAACCAAGGGCAAGAGCACGCTGGAGATCTGCGCCCTCACCGAGAAAGGCCTGGCGTATCTACTCAGCCAGGTCAGCCCCAAACAGGTGCTCGAGGATATGGTCCGGGCCCTGGAAGCGCGCCAGGCGCAAGTCGGCGAGCTCGTGGCTGCGGCCCAGCAATGCCAGGCCGGTCTGGACGCTTTCAAGGCCGCCGCGGAGAAGGTGCTCCAGCAAATTCAAAGGCCCGGGGCGGTAGCAGGAGCCTTCCTACCCGGCCCCGCGGCATCGACCAACGGCTCGGAAACCTGGACCGGAGCCATCCTTACGTACCTGGCCCAGCGCCAAGCCGCTGGCGCTGCGGGCGATTGCCCGCTGCCCGAGCTGTACCGCCAGGCCCACCAAGCAACACCAACCTTGACGATTGGCCACTTTCACGATGGTCTACGCCAACTGCGGGAGCAAGAGCAAATCTACCTGCATCCCTGGACCGGCCCACTCTACGACCTGCCCGAACCTGCCTACGCCCTGCTGAGCGGACATGAGATCGCTTATTACGCCAGCATCAGGGATCAGGGATCAGAGATCAGGGATCAGTACTCGGTACTCGGTACTCAGTACTCAACACTGATCCCTAATCCCTAATCCCTGATCCCTAATCCCTGATCCCTTGACCGGAGACATGATTATGCCAGTCGCCGTTGGTACCCGTTCGCTGCCGGAGCGTGCCCTGGAAGTGCTGCGCCGTGCCGGAAATCCGTTCCGAAACTATTTCGCGCGCAATCCCGACGACGAGGTCTGTGCCCGTTATCACGTTCCCGAGCTGTTCGCCATCGAGCGCGATCAGCTCCTGGGCGTCGTCGACCTGTATCGCTACGACCCGACCACGCACTCCGAGGTCGTCCCCGTGCTGGGCAATAAGGGAGCCGGCAAGACGCACTTGCTGCATTCGATCAAGCATGGCAGCGAGGAAGCCTGGCAGCTGCTGGTCACTCCGGGGATTTACCAAAAGGATAGCGATTTCCTGGAATATCTCCTTTTCCAGGTCATCGACACGCTGCTCGGCGGCGGCAAGCAGAAGGGAACCCGGCCCTTGGAATTCGTCGGCGAAGAACTGGTGCGCCGGCTGCTGCACAAGACACTCACCGCGCTGAACCCAGAAGGACGGCTCGGGCTGTTTCCCGCACCGGGGCTGGGACGCTGGGGGCGACGCCTCGGCCTGGGCAGCTCGCAGGCCCAGGAACGGACTCAGTGGTTGCTCGATAGCCTGGCCAAGCCCGGGGGCCCGGCCGGCATCGGCACCGTCCGCCGGGTCTGTGCCGAGGTCAACCTGGAGCCGGAACGGGCCTGCGAAGTCGCCTGTAGCTACGTCGAGCGCAGCGAAGCACACAACACGGCCGGCCTGATGCGCCGCCACATTCATCAAGGCTTCGCCCGGGCCGTGCTGCTGGGCGACGAAGCCGGCTTGGCCAACTTCTTGACGTTTGGCTTTGCCGAGTTGGAGTTCCAGGTTCGTCCCACCCGGCAAGACCTGGTTCTGGCCCTGTCCAAGGTCTTGATGGAGGTTTTCCTCAATCTCAAGATCCCGGTGGTGGTGGCTTTCGATCAGCTCGAAGACTTGTTGCTGGCACGGCGCACCGACGATGGCCATCGCGTGGCCGAGGCGTTCTTCGCCGGCATCGTCCAGGCGATGCACCAGATCGATGGCATCTGTTTCCTGATCTTCGCCGAGCGTGGCCTCTGGAATCGGTTTGTGCCCTCGCTGGATGGCTACATCCAGGACCGGTTGAACAACCCCGTGCATGTTCCCCGGCATGGCACGATCAAAGCCTTGCGTCTGGAAGCGCCGTCCCCGGAACTGGTGCACCGGGTTGTGGAAGCCAGGCTGCGTCCCGCCCTGGAAGAACTGCCGGACTTCGCTGATGTGTCTCCCATTTATCCGTTTACCGAGGAACAGGTGCAACGCGTGGCGCGTACCGAGCCCACCTTGCGCGACATGTTGCAACAGTTCCGCCACCTGTTCGATCACCTCGTCTTTGGCGAATTGCCCACGGCCACGCTGTCGGTGACGGAACCTCCTTCCACGTCGCCGCAAGCCTCCCGGTTACCCGCGGAAGAATTGTCGCCCGTGATCAAGTCCGTCCTGGTCGTGGAGACGCCGGCTTCCGGAGACAAGGAGACAAGGAGACAAGGAGACAAGGAGACCGCAGGGCGGTCCGTCTCGTTGTCTGGGTCATCTGCCGGAGCACCCGCACCCAAGGGGATGCCTACCGGCATCAACCTGGGCGAGATCTGGGACCAGGAAATGCGGGCGGCGCGGCGCAAGCTGGAACCCGAGGGGGCCTTGATGGGCGCCACGCGCGAATTGCAGGCCGGGCTGGGAACGTTCCTGCAAGTCTGCCACGAACATGGCGTCAAGGTGGGACCGTGGCGGTTGCAGCACGTGGTCGGGGAATGGACCTTCGGCGAGCATCCGACCTATGGGGTCATCACGATCTCGCACTGGGCGTGCAAGGACGGCCAACCGTGGAAAGTCGGCATCGGCCTGTTTCTGGGACGCGGCCCGGCCAAGCCCAAGGACCTCGGCACCAAGCTGGCCGCTCTGGAAGCGACGCCGCCGGTCATCGATCATATGATCCTGCTCCGACCCGAGGATGACCTGACACTCTCGGGCAAGAGCAAGACGCTGTGGCAAGAGACCGAACGGCGTGGCCGGCATGCCCGTTTGGAAGCGGTCAGCCTGGATGCCTTCGCCGTGTTGTACGGCTTCCCGCGCTGGCTGGCGGCGGTGACCGAGGCGCTGCCGGATGGCCAACCGTTGCCGAACCTGGGCGATTTGCTCCAAGAGAAGTGCGAGAAGCTGCTCGAGCAAGTCTGCATGCCGGTGCAAGGCGCGTGATGGGGATCAGGGATCAGGAATCGGGGGGGTCTGTACGGAGTACCGAGGAGGGCGTACTGTGTACTGGGCACTGGGTACTGAGTCCTAATCCCTGAGTCCTGATCCCTGATCTATGTCGTTTGCAAGCTACGAACAGGCCCTGGCGTATTGGTACGGCCGTACCAATTACGAACAGCGCTCGCCCGCACCCAGTGATCTCAAGCTGGATCGGATGCGAGCCCTGTTGAGCCTGCTGGGCAATCCGCACGAACGGCTGCGTATCCTGCACGTCGCCGGCAGTAAGGGGAAGGGCTCCACCTCGGCCATGCTCGCGGCCATTCTGCGCCAGGCGGGCTATCGGACCGGCCTGTTTACGTCGCCGCATCTCTGCCGGGTCGAGGAACGCATTCAAGTTGATGGCCAACCAATCACCCGCGCGGAGCTGATCTTGCTCCTGGATGAGGTGCGTTCGGTTCTCTCCGATGGATCCGCGGCGAGCCAGGCGGTTCTGGATCCCACGTTTTTCGAAGTGACCACCGCGCTGGGGTTCTTGCACTTCGTCCGCCGTCGCGTGGACCTGGCGGTCCTCGAAGTGGGGCTAGGCGGTCGCTTTGATTCGACGAACGTCTGCCAGCCGTTGTTGTCGCTCATCACCAGCATCAGCTTTGATCACACGCAGCAGCTGGGCAATCGCCTGGCCAGCATCGCCATGGAAAAGGCCGGCATCATCAAGCCGGGCCGGCCGGTGGTCAGCGGCGCCACGAGTCTGGAGGCTCGCACTGAGATCGAGCAGATCTGCCAGGAACGGCACGCTCCGCTGCGGCAGCTCGATGTCGATTTCCGTTATCGCTATGAGCCGGGGCAAGTCACGGCGACCAGCGAGCGCCGGCCGTGCGTGAAGATCTTCACGGACCGGCGTGCCTGGCCCCGCATGGAACTGGGGCTGCTGGGCGAACACCAGGCCGCCAACGCCGCGGTGGCCGTCGCCTGTATCGAACATCTACGCACGGCCGGATGGTCCCTTTCCGATGAGGCGGTCGCCGCGGGGCTGGCCAACGTGTCCTGGCCGGCGCGCATGGAGGTTGTCGGGCGCCGGCCGTTGGTTGTCCTGGATTGCGCCCACAATGTCGCCTCGGCTCAGGCCCTGGTGGAGACGCTGCAAGCTTCCTTTCCACCGGGGCGGCGACTGCTGGTCTTTGGCGTGAGCAACGACAAGGATGTGCCGCGCATGTTCCGGATCTTAGCGCCGCACTTCGCGCACGTCTTCTTGACCCGGTACAGCAACAGTCTGCGCAGTGTGCCTCCGGAGGAACTGGCCGAAATCGTACGGCGCACGGCGGAGCTGCCGTTTACGCTTTGCCCCACGCCCGCCGACGCCTGGCAGGCGGCACGACGTCTCGCAACTCCTCAAGACTTGATCTGCATTACCGGCTCCATGTTTCTCGCCGGTGAGCTGCGGCCGCTCCTGACCTGAGTGGGAGATGGCGGCAGACCAAAGCTCGAGAAGGGTGCTTGTGATCTCAACTAATCTTTCCAGTCATGAGGTCTTGTAATCCCTCCAGCTTTACATCCGTTGCAACTCTCTCGACGCTTCGAAGCCGCCCGCCAACAATCGTCCACTTTTCGATATCACCAAACGTCTGGCCATCTCGTTTCTCGCTACGAGACACGATACGCGCATGACCAGTCACTCCATGCTTCGTCTGAGGCCAGTCGACTCCTTCGAGTTCGAACTTCTTCAAGAATCCGTTCTCGGCAGTTACCGTGCAGGTTTTGGCAATCCAAACCTTCCGGTTTCTGTCAGGTGTTGCGGCCCACAACCTGAAAACGCCCGAATCGCCAATGATGCGTTCCGCCCGGTAAAGATAAGCAGGATAAGGGGGGCCACTTCCGACTCGAATGAGATGCGTCTGGGCCAGGGAGGGAGGACCATCGGTTGCTTGAGAAAGCCGAACATCAATGACAAGAGGATCATACGGACTCAGAGCCGTGATCGTGTCCAAGGTGAATTCAGGCGTCCCGAGATTCTGAAGCGCAGCTTGAATCCGTGTGTACGCTTCCAGAGGACCCTTCTCATCGACAACCGGTGAAGCGATGACGAGGCGGTAAAGACCTTCCTCGGCGAAGAAGCTCCAAAACGCGGCCACCACCGGGAAGCCCGCCTGGTCGAGTGTTTCGATCAAGCGCCGACCCTGTTCCAGGTCCCGTTCTACCAGTGTTGTCTTACCCATCGCATCAGTCCGTGCTTTCGGGCCGCGACCACCCGATACAAGTCTTGCGCTTTTTTCCGGCTGTTTGCCTGGTAGCGGCTCTTTTCGGTCCAGTCTTTGACCGCAGCCCAGTTGACTGCAAACGGCGGAGCGCTCGCCAGTTTACGACCCAGATCGAGGCCGGCGGTCGCCATGAGGGTCGTCAAGTTGTGACTGTAACTTTGGGTCACAATCTCCTTGTCGGGGAACTCGTGGCGCAGCGTCCTTTTCGCGATGCATGCCTTCAACGCACATTCCACGGCATATCCACAGAGGTAGTAGGCCCCGTCCCAGCATTCGCTTCGGAGCAGTATCCGGGCTTCTTTGAGCCGAACCCAAGCGAGTCTGCGCAAGTCGTTGCGGGTTAGCGCCACACCACGCTCTCCTGTGAGCCGGGCAATGCAGTATCGCTCATTATACTGACCTTCCTCCTGGTCGGAACCGCTGACCTGGACTTCCCCATGCATGGTAGACATCCAGTTCAGGCAAGGCCACGATGCGCACACTGACGAGCTGTCCTTGACGGTGCCCTTGCCAGTCTGATAAGATTATTGCAATTAATTCGACTGGAGGAAAAGACTCCATTGAAGGCTGAAGTCGGAGACAAGGTGCGCTTGAAAACCACAGCCTATTCCGGCGAGCGGGGCCTTGTCGCGGCGGTAGATGGCGAGAAGCTCGTGGTCCAGTTGGAGGGATCCGGCCGGCTCGTGCGAGTGCTCCCTTCCGACGTCACGAACTACAGCCTGGCAGCGCGAAAAGCCTGGGTAACCGAGCCTGGCCGGGCAGTCGGGCGGCGGAAGGGAACCCGTTTATCCGACCGGGTGTCGGTGACGCTCCGCCTCGACCGCGAACTCTGGGAGCGGTTTACGGGGATGGAGGAGGATGGGGTCATCGAGAACAGGACTGCCCTGGTCAACAGTTGGTTCCGGGAGAAACTGGCCGAGCTGGAAGGCCGGGGGCAGCAGAGCTGATGCCTAAGAAAGTGACACCAGACCAGCGGCAGGCCATTCTGCGGATGCTCGCCCAGGGCCAGGATCGCGACACGATCGCTGCTGCCGTCGGCGTGACACCGGGCCAGGTCTCGGCGATCTCGGCCCACGTCAAGATGGGAACCTACGCGCTTCCAGAACCCGAAGAGCAGAAACAAGATCTCGCCCCGGTGGCGTTGGAGAGGACGACCAACTTGCTCCGTCAGCTTCAAAAACTCGAAGGCGCCCGCGGACGCGAGACGCAACTGAATCCCATTCTGCTGGGGTTTGACGCCGAGAGCGGCGAGGAGGTTTTCTGGAACCCCGACCAGGCCAGCGGCACACCCAACCCGCACGTCTTGATCCTGGGCGAGAGTGGGACCGGGAAGACGTATGCCATCTCCTGTCTGACGGCTGAGCTGGCCCAGGAGGAGGTCGTCTCCATCGTCTTCGACTACGGTCAGGGCTTCTCGCCCAGCACCCTGCCCGAGGAGTTCGTGGACGCGACCAACCCGGTGGAGCTGCAAGCCGGCCGAGATGGCGTGAACATCAACCCCCTTCAGATCTTCCCGTCTGACCTGCACGGGCCCATCAACGTGGCCCAGCGGGTGGCGGACACCTTCGCCCGCGTCTACAAGAAGATCGGCGTGCAGCAGCATGCCATCCTGCGCCAGGCCGTGCTGGATGTCATGGCGGACGCGGGCATTCTGCCGGACGCGCCCAACACATGGTCGTCGGACTTACCCGCGTTCGGCGAGGTGCAGGGCAAGCTCAACGACTATGCCGGCAACCCGCAGAATCCGCAGTCCCGGTTCGCAGCGACGGCCGCCTCGCACGTCTCGACGCTGTTCGTCTTCAACACCTTTCGGCCCAATGGACAGCGGCTTTCGTGGACGGACATGCTTGCCGCGCGCAATCGTGTCGTGGTCATCCAACTCAAGGGCCTCGAGCACTCGCTGGAACGGGCGGTCACGGAGTTCATGTTGTGGAACCTCATCGGCTTCATCGAGGCGATGGGGCCGGGTCGCCTGCGCTGCTTCGTGGTGCTCGACGAGGCTCACAAACTGTCGTTCGACCGCGGATCGCCGGTGGAGAAGCTGCTGCGCGAAGGGCGGAAGTTCGGCCTGGGCCTGCTCCTGGCGTCGCAGCAGCCGGAGGACTTCAGCCCGGTTGCGTTCGCCAACACCGCCACTAAAATTGTCTTTCAGGTCGGCGACGAGCGCAGTACGATCTCGCGGCAATTGCACCGTAAGATCAAGAACGCACACTCCTTCGGGGAGATCTACCAGCTGATCACGAAGTTGCCCCGAGGCTGGGCGTACGTCGTGACCGAGAATGTCGGCAGGGTGGTCCGGATCGCGAGCTTTCGCGACCGGATGAATCAGTGGCATCAGTAATTGGCCGGGAGCATCCAACAGCGGGAGCCCAAGCCGGCCCCAAAGAAGAAACGCGAGAGGAGGTTGCAATGGCGACAAAGAACTGGGACGAATTGACTACGGCCGACCAGCGAAAGTTCCTGGACGAGTTTGATGACGCCGTCCTGGCCCAGAGGTACAAGCGCCCCCAAGACTTTTTCGTGCACCTTCGGGCGTTCTTTGCCTCGATCCCCGAGCAGACCATCAAGCCAGAGGGGCGTTCTCACCCCCCCCCCAAGGATCTCCTTGTGAGCGCCCGTCGGGACCTCTCGTTTTACGAGGCCAACTTCGAGCTTTTCGACAACGCGATTGACGAGTGGCGGCGCAGGGGCTCCCGGAAAGAACTTCACATCCGCGTGGATTACGACCTGGAACTGCTCACAGGCAAATACGTAGACGACGCTGGTGGCATGGAGGAGAAAGACGTCTTCCGAGTGTTCATTCCTGGGGAGACGACCAACCGGGATTTCTCACAGAATGTCATCGGCTCGTTCGGCATGGGCGCGAAAAAGGGGATTTTCCGCCTGACGGACGGAGCGAAGATCGTCTCCTGCCCGGACGGGGATGTGTCCTACACCAGCGAGGTGCCCGAGAGGTGGGAGGACGATCCCTCTTGGGAGACGCGCGACGGACGCGCGGCCCCTCTCCGCAAGGGCACAACCGAGCTGTTCTTTTTCAAGTTATTCAAGCCGCCTAGCCTTGCCGAGATCGACGATCTCCGTCAGCGCGTGGGGAGAATCTACGCGCCCCTCTTGACAGCGAAGTTCGCGGATTTCGGCAAGAAGCCGGATAAGAAGATCCATATCAGCATCAACGAGGTGGAGGCCGTTGCGTCGTCCGATATCCACTGGTCGAGCCCCAAGGGGGCACAGCCCCGGCTGTACGAATTTTCGCATGTGTTCAGGGACTTCCTATCGACGGGCAAGGACATTGAACTAGTCTTCCTCTTCTACTGCGGGCTGATCAGGAAGCAGGCTGGAATCTCGTCCGAGGACCAGGAGAGGGACTTCGGGATCGATGTGTATGGCAACGGTCGTCTTATCCAGCCGTTCCTGAAAGACCCCTTTGGTTGGGGGACTAGCGGCCTATCGAAATCGGAGCCAGCTTCACGGTTCATTCGGGGGCAAGTCTTCATCAATGGGCACAGCTTCGCCATTCCTTGGGACACTCACAAGCGGGAGTATCTAAGCGACCATCCGGTGGCCCAATGGTTGTACGAGCAGCTGCGGCCAGTCATCAAGAGTTACCTGAGCATCGCCCGCAGGTTCGCAAGTGACACGGACCTCCGGAATAGAGTCCTCCTCACCTCCAAGCCAGAGGAACAGGTGAAGGCCACCCCCCTCACCCTGCCGGTGGGCGAGGCACCGCCTGAAGAAGTCCTCCCGAAATGGGAGTACAAGAGCAACGCCACGAAAGGGAAAGGAGGCGCCACGAAGAAACTTGGGCCGACTACTGTGCTGACCGAGGAGGAGTCACACGCACGCCTCGCTGAGGCGACCAACGGCGAAAGGGTAATCAGCATCACGCTGCCCTCCGCTGATTACGAGGATCTGATGGGACGCTTCGAAACCGCGACGTCCGAAGAGTTGGAGACAGCCGTACGAGAGTGTTTGACAGGTGGGGTCGCCTTCAGTCTCACTGCGGAACAGCTGGCCGCCGCCTTAGAGGTTTTCAAGAGCGACGATGTGGGGGAGTTGTCCGAACTTGTCCGTGGTCAGTTCTTGAAGAAGCTCGGAAAATGAGGAAGCCCAAGGTGAAGGCGAAGGCATGTCGGGTACCGAAACCTACCACAAACACCCCCAGCCTTTCCGCATTCAGAAGCGGCTGGTGCTGAACCAGTGTTTCAAGTGCATCGAATCACAGTGGCAACCCGGAGCGACGGTCAACTATGTGACCTTCGGCGGCGAGCAACTGTATGACGCGATGGACCTCGTGGGCGTGTTTGACATCCGCGACCAGCATTTGAACATTGTCTCGTACGAGGAAAACGAGGAAGTCGCGGCGAAGTCACGCACCTGTCCGGTCGCCACGACCCTTTCGAAGGTTACCACCATTTCAGTAGAGATCGTGCCAACGGTGTTCTTTGAAAACGCTAGGCCCCTCAGAGAACTCCGAACTCAGGGCCCCTTCGTTTTCTTTCTTGATGACACAAAAACCTTCAGCGAACGCCAGACGAATACCCTCGCGGAACTGTTAAGCAGCGGACTCCTCAGGCAAGGTGACTGGCTGCTCATCACATCCTCCCTCCGGGTGGTCTACCAGGCTCGCTTCATGAGCAGATACGATGGCACCTTTCGCACGTTCTACGGGGCGCGGATAGCCATCACCAGCGAGTTCAGGGCACGGAATCACGTCGATCTACTGGTCGCCCGAACGTTCTCCAACTACCGTCCTGCCGGGGTCACGCGAGGGGGGCAGTTGGAGGCAGCGCTCCTGCGTAAGTTCAAGTACCGGGACACCAGCGGAATGGGGCTCTGGCTCTACCGAATCGATGAAGTGAGCCGTCACCCTGGCCTCCTTGCAGACCAACAGTTCGAGGAATTTCCACACGCATTCAAGTACGTCCCCAAAGAGCCTAAGGTTCCGAACATCTTCGAGGATTGACCCACTCCCTCACCCGAGATGGCATCCTCTTACACAGGTTCGAACTGCTCCAGGAGGACTTTCCTAAAGGTCTGGCAGACGCGAGATTCCCCTCCGAGGTTGAAGCTCTCCGACCGCACCTTCGCATTGATCCGCCACATGAGCCCTTCGAGGGCGTAATAGTCGTGGACCGACAGCCCCTTGTAATTCCGCCGGTTGTAGTCCAGGAAGGGCAGTAGCTTACCATTGAGGTGGTGGAAGTCGAAGCCCTTCTCCTCGATGTAGTCGCGGTACATCTCGAACATCGGCGTGCTAGGCACCGGGGTGAACAGCATCGGGATCACGGATCCCACCCGGCTGGAGGCGAACACAAGCGTGTCGTAGACGGCCTGCAGGTCCTCGTCGGGCAGGCCGAACAGTACAAAGCAATTGATGTCCTGACAGTGCAGCTTGTAGCCGGCTTCGACCGCGTTCTCCAAGGCGTAGAAGAACTTGTCCATGTTTGTGTGGGTCCGGTCCCACTTCCTCTGCATGTTGACATTGACTGTCTCCAAGGGCAGGTAGAGCTTCTTGAACCCCGCCCGTCGCATCAGCTTGACGACGTGGGGGTGTAGCAGCCGGACCTCGATTCCCTCGGGGGCGTGCAGTTCGATGCCATCTAAGTCGGGGTCATCGGCGATTCGCTGCATCAACTCGATGAAGTTGTTCTTTCCCAGCAGCAGATTGTCCTCGTAGAAGCAGAACTCCCGGATGCCCCGCGCGAACCAGTGCTTCACCTCTTCGTAGGCGCTGCCGAACTCGCGGACCCAGACCTTCCGTCCCTCGTTCAGCACGTTCGCCGCACAGTAGGCGCACTTGAACGGGCAGCCGCGGCTCGTGGTCAGGATAGTGTACTGGGGCAGGTGACCGCCGGGCTCGGGCTCACCAGTTCCATCCTCCTTGTACAGATCCAGGTCCAGCGGCAGCGGATTGGCGTCTGGAATCGTCGCGGAGACGATGATGTCCCGGCGCTGCTGGTCAGGGCTGAGCGGGTCCAGTTCGCGGCCCTGAAGGTGCAGCGGGTCGTGTAGGCCCAAGTTGGCGACCGCGTGCTCGGGGGCCAGGGTGGGGTAGATGCCGCCCACGCGGATGACGGCCTTCGGAAAGACATCCCGGCAGACGGCGATGACGTCGCGGGTGCTCTCCCACCAGTAGGTCATGATGGACGAGACCCAGATCTCGTTGGGCTCCGGGAAAACATCCGTGTCAAAGAGAGACTCCCTGGCAGCACGGGCATGCGACTGGACAGTTTTCAGCCTCTTGCGCAGCTCATCGGGCGGCAAGCCGAAGCAGTACTCGATCTTCTCGTCCTCGGCCGGCCGAAATCCGGTCCACTGTGGCGGCACATACTCCTCCGTGGAGCACAGCTTGCGGACCTTCCGCATCTTCTTCTGAACCGTCCGCTTCTCGTTATCCGCCCCCAGGCAATCAATTAGCTTCAGCAGATACCCCTTGGTGCGCAGCCAGGACGCTACCCGCAGCAGGCCGTAGGGCAGGCCCCAGTGGGCCCAGTACTGCGTGTCGTACACCGGCGGACTAATCAACAACGCGGAGCGGCGACGGTTCAAGTTTCCACACCTCTCTGCGGAGGCTCTCCCGCAGCATCTGGGCGCCCAGGGTACCTTTCAAGAAGTCAAACGATCCGTTCCGGATCTTCTCGTTCAGAAACGCGGCCATGCGGTATAGGTTGTGGTACTCCTCCCGCGTGATCCCGTTCAACTCCGCGAAGGGAAAGAAGTGCGGCGACCACTCGCGGTGGGAGATCGCGGCCAGGTAAGCCTCGTTCTCGCGGTGCTCAGGGCTTCCCGGGGTGGCAGTGAATGGCTTGAGGATCAGCCCCTCCAGGTGGTTGAGTACCTCGAAGCTTCGCAGGATGATTTGCTCCAGTTGGTCACCTGGGCGGCCGACCCACACGAACCCGCTCAGGCGATTGTCCGCCTCAGCCATCCCTGCTTCCCGCAAGTAGGCCTTCACCTTCCTGTACGCCTGAACGTCCAGTTCCGGGCCTGCCTCCGCCTCCTCGAAGTGGGCCTCGGCCACCTGCTTGTCGGCGATGACGCGGGCGACCGCTCGCGTGACCTTCGCCGGGTCCAGGCCACAGATGAAGTGATACCGAAGGTGCTTGTGCAAGCCCTTGGTCTTCGCCACGATCTCCAGTAGCGGCTGCCCGTCGTCCTGGCAGATGTCCTCCTCGAAGAACGCGAAGTGCAGCACACCCCTCTCCACCGCCACCCGGACTTCGGCGACCGCGACCGCCGGGTTCAACTGCAATGCCACGAAGGGCGGGTGCTTGTCGCGATACAGGTCGAAAGCTCCCGGCTCGTTGCTCAAGTCGGGGGGCTTGGAGACGACGTAGTCCGCGGCGCAGGCCTCCGCAGCGTGTTTCGTCATCAGCCGGGCGTACTGCCCGAGCAGAACGATTTCCGTGTCCGGCAACGTCTGCCGGATGATGCGGCACACCTCGGCGACGCTTTCATACCAGTAGCTGCACAAGGAGCTGATCCAGATCTGGGTCGGCTTTCTCTTGCCACCCTCCTTCTGCATGGACGTCAACTGCTTCGTCAGGTCCCCGTAGGACATGCCGAACCGCCGCATCGGGTACCGCTCGCCCTTCACACTGTAGTAGCGGCGATCCCTCGGCAGCCGGTTCTCGTCCACCTTGCCGCTCTTGTCGGGTTTCATGCAGTCGAGCAGTTCGATGCCGCACCCAACATGCGACCTTAGACGGGAGGCGATTTTGAGGAGGTCGAGCGGCTGATTCCACCGCAGCCAGCTGTACCTGGTTTCCTCGACAGGCGGGTTCAAAAGGAGGACGCGGTCACGCCGAGTGACCTTCTTGGACAACAGGACATTGGCGGTGATGATCTTAGCCATCGTTGTAGGTATTGAACGCTAGGAGCCGCAGCGCCAGGTCCATCATGTGGCCGGAATCCTTGTTCGCCGCCTCCTTGGCCAAGACCCAAGCCAGGGCAGTCCGCAGGAAACTTCGCTCGTCCATCTGGAGCTTGACCGGGTGTCCCCAGTTGACGAGGATTTGGTTGCCCTTCAAGTCCATCTCGCCGATGGGCTGGTCCGGGTTTCCCTTCTTGTGGATCACCTCGAACTGGCGGTCGAAGAGCAGGAGGGACCACTTCCATTCTTGGCGAGACGTGTCCAGCCTGATTTGCTCGGCGCAGTAGTCGATCTCGGCAGCCTCCGGAAGGTTTTCGGAGGGGACCACGGCCAACCCGCCGATGCGGGGCGGAAAACCGAGTTCCATCGGCCGGGCGGAGGCGAGACCGTTGACGTGCGAGTGCTTGGACCGGAGGAGCTTGCGGAGGAGCTCCGCGGTCCGGTCGCCTCGGGCAATCAGGTAGGTGACTGCGGCCGACATATCCTCCAGAGCCCGCCTCCGGATTGACGCCCGCCCTAGAACGTCGGCCAGAGCGGAGCGTACCTGGCTGCGCCGTATGACGGCAGCGATCACCCGCCCGAGGTACCCGCCGACACGCTCGCCTTCCCCCACCAGGTGACGTCGCAGGATCTTGTAGTGTTCGCTCTCCTCGTAGAAGCTCTCCCGCCCCGGGTTCAGCGTGTCCACGGCGTCGAGGCCCGAAAGAACAACCACTTCCCCGGTGACCTGGCTCAGGGCCGCCTTCGATGCTCCAGTCAGCAACGATTCGGCGCCCAGGAAGCCGGGGTCCCCGATCGAGACTCCCCGCACGCGGATGGAGACCCCGCGGTACTCAGCGGGGAAGATGATCCCCTCGTAACCAGCCAAAAAGCCCGCCGCCTTCAAGCCGCCCTCGTCGATGCTCACCTCCACCAGCATGTCTAGTGGAACGACTGGGCTGCCCGATTCCAGAGGGTAGATGGGTCGATGGAGTGCGGTGGAAGTTTTCCCGTGGACGACTTCCAGGTGAGAGAGCGGCGATTGGGTCGGAAAGGCGAGCAGTTTCGCAACCGCTGGATTGGGATTCTCCGCCGGTACCGCGTAGGGGACCGGCGTGCATCGCGATAGCAGCCAAAGGAACTGCTCCAAGCCGCTACGGCTGCTGATGTTGCGAACAAAGCCCTTCCGCCGGTCCGCACGCAGTTCGCGGCGCACAAAGTTCTTTAACTGCTCGGCGGTGATGACGGTCCCGCTCTTGGGCCCATCTTGCTCAAACACGTCGATGGAGGCAAAATCATCCAACTTTTCAAGGTCGGCATTGTCCGCTAGCCGTAAGAGTTTATCGAAGTCGAGATAGGCGCGGAAAGCAAGATCTTTGCAATCAAAGCGGACCTTCACGATGATTGGGCCGACGTCTTGGTTTACCGAAAGCCGCGTCCCCTTCCGGTTCCACTGGTATTCACGCCCCTCTTGCAGCTTTCCGCCACGTTTGCTGGCACGCCGCACCTCACAGGAGAGCCGTTCCTGGAGCAGTTCATGTGGGATGGGCACACCGAGAAAGGGAAGCACGTCGAATGTCGCGGGCGTTTCGGGGAGTTCGACCTCGGACTCAAATGCACGGTCGGCACCGGATTCCACTTTCAGGCGGTCACAGTAGCGGGCCAAGGCGAGGAACCCGATGCCCTTGCTGCCGATGCGCAGCCGACCTTTCCTCGTCCTTTCCCCAGCCCAGCGGCGACTGCCGCCTCCGATGCGTGCGAAGTCGTTCCTGAACTCGAATGGGGTCATCCCTCGGCCGTCGTCGCCGACTGTAACCGATGAGAAATCGTCCGCGAAAACGACGCGGACGATGTCGGCGTCCGCGTCGAATGCATTGCTGACCAGCTCCTTGAAAGCCTTCACAAAGGGCTTATAAACCCCCGAAAGCTCTCGTAATATCGACGGGTCTATACCACCCAAGCGCATCCCGAGCATCGGTTTCTCGTCATGAAAGCAACTTGGTAGTCTATGGAGGCGCGGCGCGAGTTGCAGAGGATCCCAGGTAACATCGGTCACTAGAAGCTGCAAACTTTACCCGTTTCCCCAGTTCACTTCGACTCGTCTCCGACTCCGCATCGCAAGCAATCCACGAAAGCGCCCTGAAGAGGTTGTACTACTTTGCCCCCTTTGGGGCGATCCCTCCCACGAACTCTTTCAAGCCCAATTTGGAACGCTTCCGATCATTACCTGCCGATAGCAACTCCCTGGCAGATACTGCTCCTAAGGAAGAGTCTACCATAGTCGAAGGCGCAAGTTCAATCTCATGTAGTATTTACGCCACGTCTGTGCCCGTGAGGTAGGCTGATTCGGCCAACCCTGAACTGGTTGGTCTTGCAGGCAGTTAGACCGGAGGAAATACTCAAGGATGGGAGAAAAGGTTTCTAGTGAAGACTGTCTGGATACGCTATCATATATAAATGTTTATGTGCAGAATCCTTCCAAATGCCCGAAGCAGGAGAGGTGCGCGTGAGCGAACACTCCCAGATCGAATCGACCGGCGCGACCTTACCCGAACAGGCCGCATTCGGAGAGGATGTAGCGGTCAATAAACTCGTCGCTCGGCGTGAGGCCGCGTTCTTCCATCCACTCCCAAACGTCCTGATCCTTTTTCGAGCTGTTGCACGAAACGCAGGCCGGAACCACGTTACCGGGCGTCGTACGTCCTCGTCGAGAAATTGGGACGATGTGATCCCATGTGGTGGCGCCGGCGACGCGACAGTATGCGCACTTGCCGCCGAACTCCTCCAGGATCATGAGTTGCGCGTCGGCAGGGATTGGGTCCACCGAGCGCTTGCGCGAGTGGACACGCTGTCGTCGGTCGAGCCGATAATGCAGGTCCGTCGCGTACCGCGCCCTGCTGGCTACATTGGTGCACGGGCGACAAAGGCCAGCGTGAACCAAAGACATCGGCTTCCACGCCTGGCACGTTTTGCACCATGCCAGCCCGACGCCTCTCATCCTGCGGCGCTCGAACTTTCCGGGCCCCGGGCTGATCCCACTGCGGCGGCAGGCGGCGCAGCGAGAGGCTTTCCCGCTGCCGCGACTCTGGTCCGTCCCGAACTCACCGATGGACTTCCAGGACTTGCAACGGATGCACCATTTGAGGCCCACGACGAACTTGGCGCTGTACTCCTCGAGGCTCAGCCCAAGTCGTTTCGCCGCGACTTTCATGACGCCAAGCTTGCTGCCCATGCGAGTGTCCTCCTTGTAGCCAGTGAGGCCGGGTGAAGTGTACCGTTGAACGAGGGAAGAACAATGGGGAAAACGAGCATCGAATGGACCCGGGACGCGGACGGGACACCCGGAATGACCTGGAACCCCGTCCGTGGCTGCGTGAAGATTACGCCAGGTTGTGACCACTGCTATGCGGAGACATTCGCCGAGCGCTTCCGAGGTGTGAAGGGGCACCCCTATGAACAAGGGTTCGATCTCCGCCTCGTACCCGATAAGCTCGCCGAGCCGCTGCGGTGGAAGACGCCAAAAGTGATCTTCGTTAATTCCATGAGCGACCTCTTCCACAAGGACGTGCCCGAGGATTATGTGGAGGCGGTTTGCAGGACAATGGAGCAGGCGAACTGGCACACCTATCAGGTGCTGACCAAGCGCTCGTCCCGGATGCGGAACATGCTCCAGGCACGGCTGCGATTCGCCGCCGACCTCCCGCACATCTGGTGGGGCGTGAGCGTCGAGGACCGGGCACACGGCCTGCCGCGGGTCGAACACCTGCGCGAGGCCCCTGCCGTCGTGCGGTTCCTGTCGGTCGAACCACTCCTCGAAGATCTCGGCGAAATTAACCTGGAAGGCATCCACTGGGTGATCGTCGGTGGGGAGAGCGGCCACGGGGCTCGACCCATGCAGAAGGAGTGGGTCCTTTCTCTTCGGGATCAGTGCGGAAGGGCCCAGGTTCCCTTCTTCTTCAAGCAATGGGGCGGCGTCAGGAAGAGCAAAGCGGGGCGGGAGTTAGACGGGAAGAAATACGATGGGATGCCAAGCCGGGTGGAACTCCCCGTTCTGGACAACGGCAAGCGTCTGGCGGCGATCGCCGAGATTGGTGGCCTGTATCCAGCGACTACCAACGTGGCGAACGAGCCCAGCCTTTTTGCGGGAGAGTAGCTGTGACGGGGAAAGGCTCAGACCGCCTCGAAGCCTGCGAAGAAAAGGCAATGTTCCAGGGGGTCGGACCTCTTATCTCGGCGCGCTCGGATTGGTTCACGGAATTTCCAGCACCGCCTTCAGGCACGCTTCGATCTGAAGCATGGCCGCGTACGACAGAACGCCGACCGTCCGCAGGATGAGCGTCTGGTCGCGCGTGAGGATATCCTTGCAGGAGGCATAGCAGAGCTTGCTCAGCCCCGCTGCCGTTTCCACGGCTGGGTCCGATTACCACCTCAGTTCCTGGGATGCCGAAACGCCGACTGGTGATCTTCACGAGGATCGTGTCGTCGATCAGGCCGTCCAGGAAATCTGCCTGTACAACGACCGCCGGACGCACCTTCGAGCCGGTGAGGTCGCTGAAATGCCAGTCGATCTCGACGACTTCTCCTCGCCTCATAGGTCCTTCCGGATGAGATCGTCGTCGGCAGGGTCGTCCCAACCGCGGCCGTAGGGCTTCAGGGTTCCCCGTACGAGTTCGTAGATTTCCCGCCGGATGAGCAGGTACTCCTGGCCTGTGCGGGGATCAACGGCGACAGGTGGCTGCTCGGGGGCATCCAGGGCTTGCAGTTGTTCCTGGGTGAGTTCGATCATAACATCCTCCTTTTTCGCATTTTACCCGTTCCCATCCTCGTCCACTATGTCATCCACGGGCCTGCGTAAATCTCCCCCGCCGTTGCTCGACCGGCCTGACGAGCGCCTCGATCGATTCCTCCTGTAGCGCCGACCCCGGTGCCTACTCCCAAATCGTGATACGGGGAGGCACCATGCCGCCATCCCCAGCGCCTGGTTGATTGCGGAACGCCCCACGGGCGCGTATCCTGGGGCATCATGAACGAGGTCACCCGGATCCTGGATGCCCTGGGCAAAGGCGAGGGCAATGCGGCCCGGAGCTTGCTTCCCCTGGTCTGTGACGAGGTGAGCAGCGTGTGCTAAAGCCGTAGGATCGCGCCAGGTCTGGCTCGAACTCTTGCCCGCCGGCACCAAAGCCGCTTGAATGGTATCATCTGGTCGTGTGGAGGTTCCGGCATGCCGACGTTGCTTCTGGAAAACGTTCCGAGCGATCTCTACGAGTGTCTCCAGCGCCGGGCAGCATCGCAGCGGCGCTCGCTACCGGAGGAGACCCTTCTCTTGCTGCGCGAGGCGCTACGCCAGGGAGACCCGGCTTCCCCTCCGCTCGAATACGTGCCGCTCGAAGAACTCTGCGCACCATACGACCTGCCCCTACCCGGACAAGGCGTGGAAGTGCAGGCTCTCCCGGGTGAGCCGCCGCCACTGGACCTCATCCTTCGTAGGGAGCGATCCCCATGATGTACCAGGTCCCGCCGCCGAGCGAGCCACTCTCTCAGGGCGACGTCCTGGACGGCAAGCGTGTTTGTCGCCTTGCTACACCGTACCGTGAGCACCTGGCGCAGCATTTTGCGGTGACCTACATGCGGATCGGCTTACCTGCCCAATACGAAACCGAACCGTAACGCTGCCTGGGACAGCGGCAGGAGACGCTCTTGTGCTGACGGTGTGCAATCCCTCTTCGGAGGGTCGACAAAAAAGCTGCTTGACGGCCGGGTTGATCAGCTCCTCCGGCAGCGCTGCCCCCGGTGCCTACTCCCCAATCGTGAGCAGGGGAAGCGCAATGCCGTCCTCCCCAGCGCCTTGTTGATTGCGGAACGTCCTGCGGGTGCTTATCCTGGGGCATCATGAACGAGGTCACCCGGATCTTGGATGCCCTGCACCAAGGCGACGGACATGCGGCCCGGAGCTTGCTTCCCCTGGTCTATGACGAGCTGCGCCGGTTGGCGGCGGCGAAGCTGGCCCACGAAAAGCCTGGGCAGTCGCTCCAGCCCACGGCTCTCGTCCACGAAGCCTACCTGCGGCTGGTCGGCGACGGGAATGAATCCCATCGCTTCAAGGATCGTGGCCATTTCTTTGCAGCGGCAGCGACGGCAATGCGCCGCATCCTCATCGACAGTGCCCGCCGCAAGCGGGCCCAGAAGCGCGGCGGCGGCCAGCAGCGGCAGGAACTGGACGCGGTGGCCGCCCCGGAGCCGGATCAGGACCTGCTCGCCCTGGATGAGGCCCTGGCCAAGCTGGCCCGCCAAGACCCTGTCAAGGCCCAGCTGGTCGAGCTGCGCTATTTCGCCGGCCTGACCGGCGGACAGGCTGCGGAGGTCCTGGGCATTTCCCCGACCACGGCCGACCGTCACTGGGCCTACGCCCGTGCCTGGCTGAGGGCCGAGGTCCGGGGCGGCTGAACGCGGTCTTGAGGTAAATAATTCCGCCGAACGGTGGTGCTTTGGCGCCTCGGTTTGCGCTAGAGCAGATAGAGACCACCAAACCCCCTGGCGGAGACAAGCCATGAACGAAGAAACCCTGTTCCACCGCGCCCTGGAGAAACCGCCGGATGAGCGTGCCGCTT
>JBGQLF010000003.1:0-28130 GCA_041499985.1 Gemmataceae bacterium | reverse complement strand
CGTCGAGAGCAACTTTCTAACCTTCGAGTCCCTCACCCTTGTGCTGGGAGCGTGGCTCGTCTTCCGGAGGCAGGCCTTTAGCTCCTCCGCAAGGACGCGAACATAGGGTTCCTTGAGCATGTTGTCGTGATGACCCGGCACCAGCCGAATTTCCACTCCCCCTTCGGCCAGATCACCCCAACCGAGGTCGGACGGCAAGACGCGGAACACCGGCTGGGTACGCGTACGAAACAGGGTAATGCGTCCTGGGTATACCTGAGGCACGTACTCCACTAGGACCCGGTACTGCTCCTCCAGAAACGTCACGAACCAAGGGGGCAGGGACGCTACATCGAAGACGTTTTCCGGGCCGGGAGCTGGGGCCCGCCACGCCTGGAGCTTTCGCCGCAGGCGAGCCCAAAGTTCGGCCGGCCGGCTGCGCAACCAATCATCTAACAACAAGTAAAACAGATTCTGTCCGAAGTAGCACAGAGACCGCAGCCACCACGGCCGCTCACGCTGGGCGCTGCGGCGGGGTGCGTGATCCAGGATGGCCAGCAGGGCCACCTGCTCCCCATTCGCCACGAGTTGCTGTGCCATCTCGAAAGCGATAGTACCTCCCGACGAAAACCCGCCCAAGTGATAGGGTCCTTGCGGCTGCACACGGCGAATCTCTTGCAAGTAGTGGGCTGCCATCGCTTGGATCGAAGCGAACCGCTCGCCGTCTTTTTCCTCCCGCCGTGCTTGTAAGCCATAGAAGGGTTGCTCCGGCGCGCAGTGGCGCGCGAGCTCCGCGTAACAGAGAAGCTCGCCGCCAATGCCATGCACACAGAAGAAGAGCGGACGCGTTCCGTGGGGTTGCAAGGCCACCAGCGCAGGCGCGGGGGACGGACTGTCTGCTTGCCGCAGTAGCTGAGCCAGTTTCTCGATGGTTGCTCCTTGGAGCAACGTGGCCAGAGGCAGGGACCGTCCGAAGACCTGGTGGATCTGAGCGAACAGACGGGCCGCCAGGAGCGAATGGCCGCCAAGGGCGAAGAAATCGTCCTGCACTCCGACCGGCCGCACTTCCAGGACCTCCTCCCAGATCTGCGTGAGTTGGCGCTCGACTGGATCCCGCGGAGCCACCACGGACCGACTCGCTTCTCCATCTGGAACGGTAGGAGGCGGAGGTAGTGCTCGGCGATGGACCTTGCCGTTGGCAGTCAGCGGTAGGGCCTCGAGCAAGACGAAAGCCGCAGGGATCATGTAGTCGGGCAGCGTCTGTTCCAGCAGGCTGCGCAAGCTGGCCGGCGTGGGAACGCGCCCTGAGCGAGGGACCACATAGGCGACCAGCCGTTTGTCTCCGGGTCGGTCTTCGCGGATCAGGACCACCCCCACCTGCACCTCCGGATGCCGGCCCAGGGCTGCTTCGATCTCCTCCAGTTCAATGCGGAAGCCCCGCAGCTTCACCTGCTGATCCAACCGACCCAAGAATTCCAGCGCTCCGTCCGCCCGATAACGGACCCGGTCCCCGGTCCTGTACAAACGCTCTCCCGCTCCGTCGGCCCAGGGAGCGGCGACGAAGCGCTCGGACGTGAGTTTCGGCTGGTTCCAGTAACCCCGCGCCAGGCCGTCGCCTGCCAGATACAGCTCCCCGGGCACGCCGATGGGAACCGGCTGAAGATGGCCGTCGAGCACGTAGACGCGGGTATTGGCAACGGGTCGGCCAATAGGGATGGTCGTCGCCTCGGCAGCAACCTCCCGCACCAGGTGCCAGGTCGAGGCGGTGGTGTTCTCCGTTGGCCCGTACACATTGAGCAGGCGTGCGGGAGGACCGTGCTCCAGCACGTCGCGCACGCAGCGGGGATCGGCCGCTTCCCCCCCAAAGAGCACCTGGCCTACCGGCTGGAACGCTCCCGGCACGGCTCGGGCCACATGATTGAACAGAGCCGTGGGCACCATCAGCACGCTGATCTGGTGCTGGACGAGTGCGGCGGCAAAGTCCTGCGGGGACAAGACCACGTCGCGGGCAATCCCTACTAGCCGGGCCCCGTGGAGCAAGGCGCCCCAGATCTCGAAAGTGGCCGCGTCGAAGGAAGCATTGGAGGCCTGAGCCACAACCTCGTCGGGACCGAGCTGCACGTAGTCGGTCTGGCACACCAACCGCACCACGCCGCGGTGCGGCACCGCCACTCCTTTGGGACGTCCGCTTGATCCCGAGGTATAGATCACATAGGCGAGGTTATCCGGCGTGGTCGCGTGGGTCAGGTTGGTCTCTGGTCTCTGGGCAATCGTTGGCCAATCGCTGTCCAGACAGAGCATCTGGGCCGTCGCTACGGGCAAGCGATCGCGCAAGCTGCGATGGGTCAACACAACCGGCATCTGGGCATCGGCCACCAGCAACGCCAGCCGTTCGCGGGGGTAGGATGGGTCGAGCGGCACGTAAGCACCGCCGGCCTTGAGGATGGCCAGCAGCCCGACGATCAGGTCGCTGGAGCGCTCGACACAGATCCCCACGAGCACCTCGGGACCGACGCCGAGCGCGCGCAGCTGGTGGGCCAACTGATTGGCGCGGCGGTTCAGCGCGTCATAGGTCAAGTACTGGCCGCCAAAGACGACGGCCTGGGCGTCGGGAGCTTTTGTCACCTGGGTCTCGAACAGCTCCTGGATGCATTGTCCGCGCGGGTAGTCCGTATGCGTCGCATTCCACGCGAGCAAGAGCTGCTGTTCGGTGCGCGGGAGCAACGACAACTCGGAGAGGCGGCCATCGGGGTTGGCCACGATCGCTTCGAGCAAGATACGATAATGGTCGATCAGGCGTTGGATGGTGCTCGCGTCGAAAAGGTCCGTGTTGTACGGTAGCCAGCCGCGGATCCCCCCGTTCTCTTCCACGAGCAGTAGGCTCAAGTCGAAATAGGCCGGGGTGAAGCCGCTGTCCATGGGACTCATGCGGAGGCCGGGTAGCTCCGGAACGGTCGTGGGGACATTCTGGAGAGCAAACATGGTCTGGACGAACGGCGTGTAGCTGGGATTGCGGTCCGGGCGCAATTCCTCCACCAGCTTGGCGAACGGCAACTCTTGGTGGTCATAGGCTCCCAACGCCACTTCGCGCACCCGCTGCAACAACTCGCGGAAGGTCGGGTTGCCGCCGCAGCAGGTGCGGAGCACCAGGGTGTTGACAAAAAAGCCGAGTAGCCCTTCGGTCTGGGCCTGGGTGCGCCCGGCGACCGGACTGCCGACGAGGATGTCGTCCTGGCCGGTGTAGCGGTGCAGCAGGGTTTGGTACGCCGCCAGCAAGGTCATGAACAGCGTGACACCTTCCTGGCGGCTGAGAGCGTGCAGTGCTTCGACCAGTGGCGGCGGCAGTTCCATAGGGGGCCGGGCTCCGCGGAAGGTCTGTACCCGAGGCCGGGGACGGTCTAGGGGCAGTTCCAGGACAGCCGGGCTGTCGGCCAACTGGTTCTTCCAATAATCGAGCAGCGCCTGGTGCACGTCTCCTTGCAGCCACTGCCGTTGCCAGTGCACGAAGTCAGCGTAGTGGATGGACAGCTCGGGCAGGGGCGAAGGCGCACCTCGGGCGAAGGCGTCGTAGAGCACGCTCAGCTCACGGCAGAACACGCCCAACGACCATCCATCGGTGACGAGATGGTGCTGCGTCACCAAGAACAGGTGCTCCTCGTGATCCAGGCACATCAAAGTGAACCGGACGAGGGGGCCTGTCGTCAAGTCGAAGGGGCGAGTTGCCTCGGTTTGGGCCAGCCGCAGGGCATCCCCCTCCCGCGTACCGGCGGCGTGTCCCCGGAGATCAACGCGGTCCAAGGCTACCGCAAGCTCCGAGGCGATGACCTGTACTGGGCGTCCTTCCCGTGTCTGGAAGGTGGTCCGTAAGGCCTCGTGCCGCCGGACGATTTCCTGGAGACTGCGTTCCAGGGCCTGAGCGTCCAGCGCGCCCCGGAGACGAAAGGCGGTGGGTACATGGTACGTTGCCGCACTGGACCCGAGTTGCTCAAGGAACCAGAGGCGCTCCTGGGCGAAGGACAACGGCAGGACACTGGCACGCGGACTGGGTTGCAGGGCCGGCAAAGACAGGCTCGGCCCTGCTTGGCGTGCTTGTTCGACGAGCTGAGCCAGACCGGCCACCGTGGGGGCTTCAAAGAGGCTGCGCAACGGCAACTGGACTTGCAACACGTCCCGGATGCGCGACATCACCTGGGTCGCCAACAGAGAGTGTCCCCCCAGGTGGAAGAAATTCGCCGTGATGCTTACGCGCGGGCAGCGCAAAACCTCGGCCCAGATGCCGGCCAGCAACTCTTCCACCGGCGTACGGGGGGCCATCCAGGCTTCTTCCTGCTCGACACAGGTTGCATCCACGTCCGGCAGGGCCCGGTAGTCCACCTTCCCGTTTGGCAGGCGCGGCAAAGCATCCCGCAGCACCAGGGCAGGAGGCACCATGTAATCAGGCAGCGTGGTATGCAGAAAGCTGCGCAGCTCCGGGAGCGGGAGCGTTTCGCCTTGCCGAAGCACAAAGTAGGCCGCCAGGTAAGGCCGATCCGAATTCTCTTCACAGACACGAACCGCCGCTGCACCGATGGCTGGGTGACGGGCCAGGGCCGTCTCGATCTCGCCGAGCTCGATCCGGAAGCCCCGCAGCTTTACCTGCCGGTCCACGCGGCCCAGCAGCTCGATGATTCCATCGGGCCGGTAGCGCGCCCGGTCACCTGTCCGGTACATACGCTGGCCAGGTTCCGGGGCAAAGGGGTCCGGGGGGAACTTCTCCTGGGTTAGCTCCGGACGCTGGAGGTAGCCGCGAGCCAACCCCAGGCCGCCGAGGCACAACTCCCCCGGCACGCCGATCGGAACAGGATGGCCGTGCCGATCCAGAATGTAGGCACGCGTGTTCGCGATCGGCCGGCCAATTGGTAGCGATCCCACCGGAGGAACAACCGCGTCGGCGGCCGGCTCGTCGATCGTGGCCGTGATGGTGGCTTCCGTCGGACCGTAGGCGTTGCACAAACGGACTCGGCTGCCAACGCGTTGACGCCACTGTTCGTAGCACTTGGCCGAGACAGGCTCGCTACCTACCACGACGAGGCGAACTGAAGCCGGTACCGATTCGCCGCCACGATCCAGTTCGCGTACCCATTCGTGCCAGTAGGAGGCCGGCAGGTTCAGGACGGTGAGCTGTTCCCGGTCGATCAACCGGTGCAGTTCGGGGCCGGCCGCCGGCAGCTGCTCCGGGCGAAGAACCACGGTCGCCCCTCCCAGCCAAGACGGAAAGAGCTCCTCGGCGGCCACGTCAAAGCTAAGCGAGGCAAACTGGAGAACGCGGTCGCTCGCCTGGATCCCATAGCACTGGGCAACGGCACAACCATGGTTGACCAAAGCTTGGTGCGGGATGAGGACTCCTTTGGGTTGCCCTGTCGAGCCGGAAGTATAGATGACATACGCCAGGTTGGCCGGCCTCGTTCCGTGGAGCGGGTTCTGTGCACTCTCCTGGGCGAGAACCTGCTGGACGGAGTCCAAACACAGACACTTCGCTCCCGCAACCGCAAGTGTTTTCCCGAGCCGTTCCTGGGTTATGACTAGGGGTGCTTGCGAATCCTCCAGGATGAAGGTTAAGCGCTCCTTGGGATAGGCGGGATCGAGAGGCACGTACGCTCCGCCCGCCTTGAGGATACCCAGGATGGCCACCACCATTTCCACAGAGCGCTCGAGGCAAAGGCCGACGAGCACCTCCGGACCCACGCCCAACTGCCGCAGGTGATGTGCCAGCTGATTGGCTCGGCGGTTCAGCTCCTGATAGGTGAGCTGCTGCTTTCCCCAGACCACTGCGATCGCGTTGGGCGTCCGCTCGACTTGGGCCTCGAACAGTTGGTGGATGCAGTGCTCCGCGGGATAAGGAGCGCTGGTCTCATTCCAGCGGACCAGGAGTTCCTGCCGTTCGCCCTGCGTCAAGAGGGGCAAGTCGGACACGCGCTGTTCGGGATCCGCGACGATTCCCTCCAGCAAGGTCTGGAGATGTCCTGCCATCCGCGCGATCGTGGCGGCGTCGAAGAGATCGGTGTTGTATTCGAGCCTTCCCCTCAGTCGGCCGGACTCCTCGACCAAGGATAAGGTCAAGTCGAACTTGGCTATCCGGTTCTCGAGCGCCATCGGCGTCAGGGTCAGGCCAGGCAGTTCCAGAGCGTCGGGCGGAGCATTTTGCAGGGCGAACATGACCTGGAAAAGCGGTGTGTGACTGAGACTCCTTTCCGGTCGGAGTTCCTCCACCAGCTTCTCGAAAGGCAAGTCCTGGTGTGCATAAGCCTCCAGAGCCACTTCGCGAGTCCGGTGGAGCAATTCCCGAAAGGTCGGCCGCCCGGCGAGGTTGCACCGAAGCACCAGAGTGTTGACAAAGAAACCGATCAATCCCTCAATCTCGGTCCGGTTGCGGTTGGCCACGGGCGTGCCCACCAACAGATCTTCCTGCCCGCTGTAGCGGTACAGCAAGGTCTGGAACGCCGCCAGCACGGTCATGAACAGCGTGCTCCCCTCGCGGCGGCTGAGATCCTTGAGCGCCCCAGTCAGGTCCCGAGGCAACTCCAGGAGGTGCGTAGCCCCGTTCGCGGATTGAACCGGCGGCCGAGGACGGTCGGCGGGCAGTTCCAGGAAGGTGGGGGCGTTGGCGAGTTGCCGCTGCCAGTAGGCCAGCTGAGAGCTGAGGACCTCGCCCTGGAGCCACTGCCGCTGCCAGACGGCATAGTCCGCGTACTGGAGGGGCAACTCAGGAAGCAGCGCCGGCTTGCCGCTGACGAAGGCGTGATAAAGCGTGGCCAGTTCCCGGACGAGGATGCCCATCGACCAGCCGTCTGTGGCGATGTGGTGCACGGTCAGCAGGAGGACATGGTCCGTCTCAACGAGCTGCAACAAGGTGCCCCGCAGCATCAAGTCCCGGGTCAAATCGAAAGGCTGCTGCGCCGCCTCCTGCAAAAGATGAAAGACCTGTGCTGGGCGCTCGTCCTCCGGCAGTTCCCTCAGATCGATCAGCGACAGTTCCACGCGTGCGTTCACTGCCGGAACCTGGGTGAGGCTTCCCTCCTGGCTGACGAACGTCGTACGCAAAACCTCATGGCGGGCCACAAGGGCATCCAGGCTCTCTTGCAGTGCCGGTAGCCGGAGAGCGCCTTGGATGTGGACGGCCTGGTAAGTGTTGTACAAAGGACTGTCCGACTCCAGCTGACTCAGGAACCAGAGCCGTTGCTGAGCGAAAGACAAAGGGCACGCGCTCTCCATCGGCCGACGCGGAATGGCCGGTTGGTGGGCGTGGGCCGCTTCCTTCTTCAGGAGTTGCCGCTCCAGCAGCGCCCGCTTGGCAGGAGACAGATTGGCGAGACGTTGACTGAGGTCGACCATCACGGTTCCCTTTATCCTCTACGGTTGTGCCTGGAGGAGAAACTGCGTTCGTTCCTCGGAGAGGTCTTCCAACTCCGCCACGAGCCGGGCCATCTCCTCCTGGTCGGCTCGCGCCGCCAAGCCTTGGGCAATGGCTGTAGCCAGACCGGCCACGGTCGGTGTTTCGAAAAGTTGGCGCACGGGGAGTTCCACCTGGAAGGTCGAGCGCACCCGGGAGAGGACCTGGATAGCCAGCAGGGAATGGCCCCCCAGGTCGAAGAAATCGTCGTGCATGCTGACCTGCTCCCGCTGCAAGACTTCGGACCAAATCGCGGTCAGGAGTTCCTCGACCGGGGTTCGCGGTGCCACGAAGGCCTGCGCGCGGTCGCAGCACTCCTGATCGGGGGCCGGCAGGGCACGCCGATCGACCTTACCGTTGGGGGTCAGCGGGAGTGCCTCGAGGAACACGAAGGCCGCCGGCACCATGTACCCGGGTAGCTTCTCCTTCAGGAAACTGCGTAGCTCGCCAAGGGCAGGAACCCGCTGCGGCTCGGCAACCACATAGGCCACCAAACGCTGGTCGCCGGGCAAATCCTCTCGAACCAGCACCACGACTTGCCGCACCGCCGGGTGTTGGCCCAACAGCGTCTCGATCTCGCCTAACTCGAGGCGATAGCCGCGGATCTTGACTTGGTGGTCCAGGCGGCCGAGGAACTCGATGGCCCCGTCCGCCAGATAGCGGACCCGATCCCCGGTCTTGTACAGACGCGCGCCGGACTCCATGCTGAAGGGATGCGGGACAAACTTCTCGGCCGTCAACTCGGGCCGGTTGAGGTAACCGCGCCCCAAGCCGATACCTCCCAGGTATAACTCGCCGGCAACGCCCACGGGAACCGGTTGCAACCGAGAGTCGAGAATATAACTCTGCATGTTGGCAATGGGACGGCCGATCGGCACCGTTGGCAACGGGCTGCCGCGCTGGCAAGTCCAGTACGTGGCATCGATCGTCGCTTCGGTAGGACCATAGAGATTGTGCAGTTCGGCTCCCAGGCGGGCGAAGAACCGCTCCTGGAGTTCGACCGGCAGAGCTTCGCCCCCACAGAACACGCGCCGGAGGCAGGTGCACCGCTCCAGCCCCTTCTCCTCCAACAAGAGTTGTAGCAGGGAGGGCACTAGTTGCAGAGTGGTGACCTGGTGCCGCACGATCGCCTCAACCAGATACGCACTGTCGCGATGGCCTCCAGGACGGGCCAGAATCAACTGCCCGCCCGCTAACAAGGGCGCGTAGAACTCCCACACTGAGGCGTCAAAGCTAATCGGCGTTTTCTGCAAGATCCGATCGCATGGGGTCCAGGCGAAGGTCGCCTGCATCCAGCGCATGTGATTGACCAGGGCTCGATGCTCGATCAGGACTCCCTTCGGTTGCCCCGTGGATCCCGAGGTGTAGATCACATAAGCCAGATGGTCGCTCCTCACGCCACTGGCCGGATTGTGCTCCGGCTGCTGAGCGTGGCGCGCCCAGCCCGCGTCCAGGCACACGACACAGGCGTTGTGTTCGGGAAGTCCCTCGACCAGCGCCTCCTGAGTCAGCAGCACGGGCACTTGGGCATCTTGCAGCATGAAGGCCAGGCGTTGTCTCGGGTAGGCCGGGTCCAGGGGAACATAGGCCCCGCCCGCCTTGAGGATTCCCAGAAACCCTACGACCATTTCCAGCGAGCGCTCCAGGTAGATGCCGACCAGCACGTCGGGGCCCACTCCCAGCCGGCGCAGGTGGTGTGCCAGCTGGTTCGCACGCTGATTGAGCTCCCGGTACGTCAGTTCCTGGTCCTCGAAGACTACCGCCACCGCCTCGGGAGACCGCTCGACCTGTTGCTCGAACAGTTGGTGGAGGCACTGGTCGTGCGGGAAGTCCGTGGGCGTATCGTTCCAACGCCGCAACACCTGGTGGCGTTCCGCCTCCGTCAGGAGCGGCAAGTCTGCGATAGGCCGCTCGGGATGGGCGACGATGCCTTCCAGTAAGGTCTGGAAATGCTCTTGCAGGCGCTGGATGGTGCGGGCATCGAACAGGTCGGTGCTGTATTCCAAGGACCCGACCAGTTCGTCCTCCCCATCCACTATGCTCAGGGACAGATCTACCATGGCCGTCCCCATTTCGATCGGGAAGCGGCTCAGGGTGAGATGCGGCAGTTTCAGGGTCTGTTCCAGCGTCTCTCGATGAAGGACAAACAACATCTGGACAAGAGGAGCATGACTCAGGGCGCGCTCGGGTTGCAATTCCTCGACGAGTTTCTCGAACGGGAAGTCTTGGTTGGCATAGGCTTGGAGGGCCACCTCGCGGACGCGGTGCAGCAGCTCCACAAAACTCAGCTGAGACGATACCTCAGATCGTAATATGATGGTGTTGGCGAACGTACCAATCAGGCCTTCCGTTTCTATCCGCGTCCGGTTGGAAACCGTCGTGCCCACGACGAGGTCGGACTGACTCGTGTAGCGATGCAGGAGGGTCTGGAAGGCCGCCAAGAGGGTCATGAACAGCGTCACTTCTTCGCGCCGGCTCAGAGCTCGGATCGCCTCGGACAGAGGCGCGGGCAGCCGAAACGCGTGCAAGGCCCCCCGATACGTTTGGACGGCCGGCCGCGGATAGTCGGTAGGCAGTTCGAACACGGGCGGAGCGCCTGCCAGTTGCTTTTTCCAGAAGACAAGTTGCTTTTCCCAAACCTCTCCCGAGAAGCAGTCGCGCTGCCAGTGCGCAAACTCGGTGTACTGCATAGGCAGTTCAGGAAGCGGCGAGGGCGCTCCCGTGAGAAAAGCCTCATACAGCGTCGCCAACTCTCGGAGGAGCAGGCGCATCGACCAACCGTCGGCCACGAAGTGGTGCAGGATCAGGAGCAAGATGTGCGCCGTCTCGCCCAGTTGCAGCAAGGTAACCCGGAGTAGTGGGCCGCGGTCCAGGTTGAAAGGCCGCCGCGCTTCCTCCGTCGCGCGCCGCCGCGCCTCGGCCTCTTGCTCGGCGGGAGGCCGATCCCGGAGATTGACTACCGGCAGCGTGAACTCCTCAGCCGGAGCGATGACCTGGCTGGGCTGCCCCTCGCGGGTGACGCAGGTGGTCCGCAGGATTTCGTGGCGGCGCAGAATCTCCTGGAAGCTGTGCTCCAACACGGCTTTCTGGAGCGGCCCCTGCACACGGAAAGCCACCACGATGTTGTAGAAGGGGTTGCCCGGTTCCAGTTGGTCGAGAAACCACAAGCGCTGCTGAGCAAACGAGAGCGGCGACGAGCCAGCGTCTCTCCTCGGCGGGAGGAGAGAGGAGTCCCCATTCGGGCCGCCTTGCCGGAGCAACAACTCAAACAACTCCCGTTCCTCGGGGGAGAGGTTGGCGAGCGCCTCGTCCGCATAACTCATGGCGATTCTCCGTTACCTCCGGGCCGCTTGTTCGCCTCCAGGAGTGTTCTTACATCTTCTTTAGAGAGCTTCTTGATTCTTTGAAGCAGCCGGGTTGCCGGATCCG
The DNA here is from genome assembly GCA_041499985.1 of Gemmataceae bacterium. GTDB lineage: Bacteria > Planctomycetota > Planctomycetia > Gemmatales > Gemmataceae > JBGQLF01. The sequence continues at coordinate 17,293 of JBGQLF010000003.1, read as the reverse complement.
GCTCGGCTTGCTCGGCAGTCGTAGCCACTGGGATGCTTGATGACGATTCGGGATCGACAAGGCCACCGATCAGCGAATGAACGATCGTGTGGCTCTCCTCCAGAGCGAAGAAGTGGCGAATCTCCTGAAAATCGAGATGGCCGATTTGACAAAGTCCGATCTGGCACGCGGCAGCGGTCATTTCCAAGAGCTGCGTCATTAGGCCAGCCTCGATCGTCGCATAGTGCAGGCTTCGCTCCCCATAGATGGGTGCGATGGCACTCAACGGCGCGATCAGAAAGAGGGAGAAGGCAGCCTCCTCAAAGGCTGGTCGATTGATGAAACGGTCGTGGATACTGCGGTCGAGGTCGCTCTGAACCGAGAGCTGCATGAGGCCGTGATCGACGGGATGATAATAGTAGGTCCCGGCAGACAGTCCCTGAATTCGGCCCGGTTTTATGTGCAGGTAGGTTTGCACGGGGTACAAGCCACCGGCCGAGCCGTATTGGTATTTCGGTACCCCGTCTAGTGCGATCTGGCTCAGACAGCTCAACCACTCGCTGAAGGAAGGCAAAGGGATCGGCTTGAGCAGAAACTGGCGCTGGCTGCGCCGTTGGGCATACTTCTGCTTCCGGGCTGCATCCAGCAGGGGAACAACCAGTTGCACGGACGCTTTCGTCCCCTCCGCACGACGCAATCCGGGCTGTCGTTTCTTAAACTCGTCGCGCTCGGCTGGGTCGAGCAACTGCTTTGCCGAGGCCAACATACCCTTTGGGAGGGAGGGCAAGGCCTGGGCAGTGCCGTTGGTCGGCTCTTGGCCTGAAAGCTGCTGTTGCTCGAACGAATGGACCAGTCCGGCCACGGTCGGGAGGCGATAGAACTCGTCCATCTTGGGGCGGAAGTGCAGCTCCTTGTCGAGTAGATTCGCGATCCGGATCATGTCCACCGAAGTCGCACCGAGGTACAGTAGGTTGGTGCTAGGCTCAATGGGATCCACCTTGAGAATGCTCCGGACGAACTGGGTCATCCGTGCCGTCAGGTCGGTTAACCCCGGACGGGTCGCTTCGAGGATCTCGCCGCTCACGCTTGCTGGATTGGGCAAGGCTAAGCGATTCACCTTGCCATTCGCGGACAAGGGCAGCTGATCCAGGATCACGAAGGCGGCCGGTACCATGTAGGCGGGGAGTTTCTGCTCGAGCCAGTGACGGAGGTCACGGCTCGGGGGCACCTGCTTTGGTTCGGCAACCACATAGGCCGCGAGGCGTTTGTTCCCGCCCCGCTCGCCCACGGCGGTGACGACGGCGCTGCGAACCGCCGGGTGCCGCGCGAGCGCGTGCTCGATCTCCCCGAGCTCCACGCGGTAGCCTTGGATCTTGACTTGGAGATCCTCTCGCCCCAGGAACTCGATATTGCCGTCCGGGAGATAGCGGCCCAGATCGCCGGTCCGGTACAGCCGCTCGCCGGTCCGGACGTGCGTAACGAAGCTAGCGCGCGTCCTCTCGGCGTCACGCCAATAGCCCTGGGCCAGTCCAATTCCTCCAATGTGAAGTTGTCCCAGTACCCACACGGGACAAGGCTCGAGCGCCTCATTGAGGACGTGAAATCTCTGGTTGACCATGGGCTTGCCGTACGGGATGCTCTTCCAGGCCGAGTCCACCGCTGTGATGGGATAGAGGATGGACCAGATGGACGCCTCCGTGGCACCTCCCAGGCTAATTACCTGAACGACCTCACTCAAGGCTTTGATCTGCTCCGGCAAGGTCAGGGGGATCCAGTCCCCGCTCAGGAGGACAAGCCGAAGCGAACGCGGTAAGGTTCCGGCTCGGCCGCTCACATATTCGACCAGCAGTTCCATGAGAGCAGGCACGGAGTTCCAAAGCGTGATCTTTTCCCGGGCCAGGAGATCGGCCCAATAGGCCGGATCCTTCGTTCCGGAAGGCTTGGGAACGATGATGGTTCCTCCAGCCGCGAGCGCGCCAAAGATGTCGTAGACCGACAAATCAAAACTTAGAGAGGATAGGGCCAGTACCCGATCGGTGGGTCCCACCCCGAAACGATGGTTGATGTCGAGGATCGTGTTGACGGCTCCGCGATGATCGATCATCACTCCCTTCGGCAGGCCGGTGGATCCCGAGGTGTAGATCACGTAAGCCAGGTCCTCCGGTCCTTGCGCCGTGTCCAGGGGAGTTTCTTCGCTGCCTTGGCCCTCCGCGGTGTCCACACACAGCCGCTGGATGCCCTCCGGCCACTCCAGGATTTGGTCGAGACCTGGCTGGGTCAGGACAAGTTGGACGCCGCCGTGCTCCAACAGGTGCCAGAGGCGCTCCTTGGCGAGCCCGGCCTCGATGGGGAGGTAGGCGGCTCCAGACCGCAGAACGCCGAGCACGGCGACAACTTGCTCCCAGCCCTTTTCCGTGACCACGCCGACGAGCCTGTTCGGCCCGGCACCGAGTTGGCGGAGGCGGTGCCCGACACGATTGGACAGCCGATCCAATTCGGCATAAGTCAAGGTCCGGTCGGGAGCGATGACGGCCGGCTGAAGGGGTCGCTGAGACGCTTGCTCGGCAAACAAGGTGTGAAGCATCCCGGCCGGGACAGGCGCCTGGGTCGCATTGATCGCGGTCCGCTGCTCTTGCTGGGCCAGCGGAATCTGAAGCGGATGTATTTCCCGCCAATTCGCCTCGTCATCGGCCAGACGCCGCAGGAGACGACAGTAGGCCCCGAACAGATCATCCAGAAACCCCTCTGGGAAGAGAGCCTCCACCGCGTCCCAGTTCGAGGTCAGACCTCCAGCCTCCTCATGGATCTTATAGTCCAGCCAAACCTGGGGAGTCTGACTGATACTGTAGATGGGCTCTCCAAGGAAACTGGGCACCGGAGACTCCTTTCCGAGCGCGCGGAGGGCAAGGGTGCTGGTGAACACAACGGGCATGGCGGCTCTCGGCGTGCCACCCTGCCTCTTGGCCAATTCCCGCATGACTTGCACACCGCTCACATAACGGTGGTCCAGGTCCTTCCAAAGTTGTTCCTGGAGGTCCCGCGCGCGTACCTCGAAAGAATCGGGAGCGGAGTTGTCTACCGCCAACAAGGTCAACGAGGTGAAGTCTCCGACGATCTCGTTCACCCGGGGATGAAGAGGTAGCCGATTGAAGAGGGTCAAATTGATCGTAAATCGAGGGCTCTTGCTCCAAAGAGTAAGGACTTCGGCATAGGCCGCCAACAACAGACAGGAAGGTGTCAGCCCCGCTTTGGTTGCGCGACTTTTCAGCCGCTGCCACGTTTCCGGATCCAACCTGGTGCTGCGACGCACGAAACGGGGGTGGGTCAGAGAGCTGGGATTGACAGCCAGCGGCAACTCCGGCGCGGGAGGCAGCGTAGGCAGACGAGTCATCCAATAGTCCAGAGCGCGGTGGTACTGTGCGCTATCCCGCAGGGCTACCTCGGCCAAGACATAATCTCGGAAGGAGAAGTCCAGGGGAGCCAAGCACGTTTGGGGATCCTGGTAGAGCTGGGCGAGTTCGCGCACGAGGATCTGCCAACTCCAGTTGTCGCGGATCAAGCCATCCATGCTGATGTGAAGTCGGACCTGCCGCTCCCCCAAGCGCGAGGCCCGAACCTCGAAGAGGGGCCACTGGTCTGCCCGGAGCACTTGGTGGGACATCCGCTGGCGGACCGCCTCCAGCTGCGCAGCGACGACCTGGGGGTCTTGTCCGCGCAGGTCCAGCACCTCCGTCTGATAAGGAGGGACCTGCTCCAGGATCTGCTGCTGACCATCGGGCAACACCACCGCCCGCAACATGTCGTGGCGGTCGATTAACCCCTGCCAGGCTCCGTTGAACCGTTCCAGGTCCAGGTCGGCGCTTTCCAGTTCCAGGTAAGCATGAGTTGCCACGTTCCCTAGCTCAAAAGTCCCAGTGCGCCCGATCCAGTAGGCCTGCTGAACATCCGTGAGAGGGAAGGGTAGGTGCCTCTGGTCTGGCACGGCCGCAGCGGTGGGCAAGGCCTTAGAAACCTTTGTTCCTCCTGTCGGATACTCTTGCCGAGTATCATTCCACTCCACGAGCAACTGCTGCCGCTCGGCTTCCGTGAGCATGGACAGTGCCCTGATGCGTTGCTCTGGATCGGACACGGCGCCTTCCAGCACCATCTGCAAATGTCGGAGTATCCGGCCAATCGTGGCGCCATCGAACAGGTCTGTACTGTAGTTGCACGCGACCAATAGCCCGGCATCTTGCTCGCACACAGACACGTCGAGGTCTCCCTCGACGATGCCGAGGTCGTACTCGAAGGGATCGATCCGCAGGCCACCCGCGGTTGTCCCTTGGAGGGCGAAGTTGCGCAACTGGAAAGTGGCCTGGCAGAGAGGGGCGCGGCTCAGGTCCCGGTTCGGCTGAAGGGCCTCGACCAGCTTCTCGTAGGGCAGCTCCTGATGAGCGAACGCGCCGAGCATCGTCTCGCGGACGCGCTGCAAGAGTTCTCGAAAGGTTGGATTGTCCGACAGCTCGGTACGCACCACGAGCGTGTTGACGAAGAAGCCCAGCAAGCCTTCGGTTTCCACATGGCTGCGGCCGGAGACCGGCGTCCCGACGAGGATATCGTCCTGACCACTGTAGCGGTGCAGGAGCACCTTGAGCGCGGCCAGGAGGGTCATGAACAGGGTCACACCTTCCTGGTGGCTCAGGGCTCTTAGCGCGGCAGCCAGGTAGGAAGGCAGGAGCAGCATCTGCCGCGCCCCGCGGTGCGTCTGCACGGCGGGCCGCGGACGGTCCGTGGGTAGCTCCAGGACCGGCAAGTCACCGCGGAGCTGCTGTTTCCAGTAGGTCAGCTGCTTGTCCAGGAAATCTCCTTGCACACCTTGCCGCTGCCAAGAAGCGTAGTCGGCATACTGGATCGGCAAGGCTGGCAAAGGCGACGGCCGGCCTTGAGAGAAGGCGTTGTACAGCGCGGCCAACTCGCGGACCAGGACGCCGGTGGACCAGCCGTCGGTGACGCAATGGTGCATCGTCACCAACAGGATGTGCTCCTGGTCCGCCAGCCGTAACAGCTTGGCGCGCAAGAGTGGGCCGCTGGACATGTCGAAGGGTTGGCGGCCTTCCAGGACGGCAAAGTTCCTAGCTTCGGTGTCGCGATCGGTGCTGCTCTCCAGGTCAAGGACCGGGACGGCGATCGGTGCCGGCGGTAAGATTTCCCCCACGGCCAGGCCGTCCCGAGTCCGTACGACAGTTCGCAAGGCTTCATGGCGGCGCACAATCTCGTCGAGACCGCGCACCAGCGCCGGCTGATCAAGCGCTCCGGTGAGGCGAAACGCCCGCTGGACGTGGAGGAAAGAGCTGCTCGGATCCATCTGGGAAGCCAGCCATAAGCGTTGCTGACCGAAAGACAAGGGTACCGCGCTCGACGCGGCGCGCCTGGGGATGGACGGTTTTTGGCCCCCCGGGGATGCCTGTTTCAAGCGGGATGCCAGCAGAGCTCGCTTGGTAGCGGACAGATTAGCCACTTGTTGTTGCACGGCTTTCACGAGGCAATTCCTCTCCCTTACGCTGATCTCCCGCACCGCCCTCTCAAGAAGAACACTCCTGTCCGAAAGCTTGGAGTTCGTTGCCTCTTACTTGTCCACCCCTTCCTGAGCAAGCAAGTGCTGCGCCTCCTCCTCTGACAATTCGGCCAGCGCAGCCAGCTCTTGCTCGAGGAGGTTGGCGTCCGTTGCCTCGATTTGCTTCTGCTCTACAAGGGCGGCGAATCCCTCGAGGGTAGGCGCATCGAGCAGGGTGCGTAGGGGGATTTCTAGTCCGAAGGCTTGGCGGATCCGGGCCATGACCTGGGCAGCCAGCACGGAGTCCCCTCCCAGATGGAAGAAATGATCATCGAGCCCGATCCGGGAGACGCGCAAAACGTCGGTCCAGATGCGGACGAGATCCTTGGCCGTGGGACTAGACGGGGCCCGATAGGCCACTTCCGTGCGCCCCGCGCTGTCCTCAAGGGCCACCACGCCGAGCTTCTGGGCCAACCCGATGCGCTGGAGTTTGCCGGTGGGGCCCTTTGGGATCTCGGGAAGGAGGACGATCTGCCGCGGCACTTTGAAGTCGACGAGACGGACGGCGGCGAAGTCCCGCAGTTCCTTCTCCGTGGCTGCTCGGTCGCCGCGCAGTACCACGGCAGCGGCAACGTCTTCTCCGAGCTGTGGATGTGGCACACCGAAGGCGACCGCCTGCGCCACGGCAGGGTGCTCGAGCAACACTTCGTCGATCTCACGCGGGGCGATCTTTTCGCCACCGCGGTTGATGAGTTCCTTGAGGCGGCCCGTGAGGCGTAGGTAGCCTTCCTCGTCCAGCACGCCTTGGTCCCCGGTCCGGAACCAGCCCTGGGTAAAGCTACTGACATTGGCAACGGGGTTGTTCTCGTAGCCGGACATCACGTTGTCGCCGCGAATGACCACTTCACCGACCTGTCCCGGAGGAAGCAGTCGACCTGTCTCGTCCATGATCGCCATTTCCGGGCCCGCCGCCATGCCCACCGAGCCGGGCTTGCGAGGCCGCGGTGGCAAAGGATTACTGGCCATTTGGTGTGCCGCTTCGGTCATGCCGTAGGCTTCGATCACGGGAACCTGGAAGGTTTCTTCCAACTCCGCCAGAACCTGGGGCGGCAGCGCCGCGGACGACGAACGGAGGAAGCGCAGGGGACAGCGGGCGATCGTTTCGCGCTGGAGCGCGGCTCGTGCCAGGATGGCCTGGTGCATCGTGGGCACGGCGGTATACCACGTCGGCCGGAACTCCCCGAGCCAATCGAAGAACTGCGGAGCGTAAAAGCCGGGTGTGCAGACGACGCTGGCCCCCGCTACCAGCGATGCGAGCAGTGCCCCGATCAGACCGTGGATGTGGAACAACGGCATCACATTCAGACAGCAGTCCACTTCCCGCAGTTCCAGGGTGCTGCCAATATTGCGCGCCGAGCTGCAAAGGTTCGCCTGTGTCAAGGGCACGATCTTGGGGCGCGAGGTCGTGCCGGAAGTGTGCAGCACGAGCGCCACGTCTTCGGCCTGGGCAAAGCCAGTACTCTTGGCAGGGCAGTATCCCGAGCCGTGAAGGGTGAAGACGCCTGCCTCGGCGGCGGGCACCGGGGATAGTTCGAGGATGGGAATACCCCGTTCCACCGCCACGGCGCGGACGGGCGAATCGACACCGGATTGGATTACCAGGGCCTTCGCATTGAGATCCGCAAGGTAGAAATCGAATTCGTTCGCTCGGTAGGTCGGGTTCAGAGGAGCGCTGGTTGCCCCAGTGGCAACCGCCAGGAAGGCCACGGCCATCTCCGGCCCGTTGGCCAGTACCGTGGCGACCCGGTCGTTGCGCCCCACGCCCAGGGTGTTGAGGGTCTGCACGACGTCCTGGACCTGCCGGAATAGGCGGTCGTAGGTCAACGGGACGCGCCCGGGTGCCAGCAGAGCGGGAGCTTCCGGAGCGCGCTCGCTCTGGGCCTGGAGCACGGCAAAGAGAGATGGCTTCCGTAGGGCAGGGGCTGTGGCGGCAGTGGAACCAGGGCGATTCATCTTTCACCTCAGGAATGCTTCTCAGTGTTCCGATCCGCTTGTCGACGGGGTTGTTCAGCGCGATCGAAAGACCCCATTGGACTCCGGTGCAAACCACCCAGACGTGAGACAGGATGCCGTGTCCCGTCGCGCCAGGTTGGCTGTCAGCAGGGCGGTACATGCCGACACGCCGACGGCGCCGCTGCGGGTGTCAGGCAAAAGGCCATCTTGTTCTCGCAAGGACTGCATGGCCGCGGCGATGGCTGCCTGGGCCGCGAACAGGCACGGCGTGCTGTAGTTGACCAAAGACACGCCCAGATCCTGCAACTGACTCAGCCTGCACCGCGGTGACTTGCCGCCGGCAATCTGGTTGAACATGAGCGGGCAATCGACATGATGCCGCAGCTTCCGCAGCAGCTCCAGATCTTCCAGACCATCCACGAGGACGGCATCCGCCCCTGCCTCGGCAAAAGCGGCGGCCCGGTGCAAGCGTTCTTCCTCTCCGGCCGCATCGGTCCGGGCGACGACCACGAGATCCTTTCGCATCTGGAGGACCCGCGTCAGCTTCTCGAGGAACTGGTCCAGCTCAAGGACTTGTTTGCCCTGGAAGTGGCCGCAGCGACGCGGACGCTTTTGATCCTCGAGGATGACGCCCGAAGCCCCGAGGTCCTCGAGCAGAGACACGACATGACAAGCTACCTCGGGATCACCATAGCCATCGTCGATATCCACCATCAGGTGATGTCGGGGCAGAACGGTTCGAAGCCGCTGCACAAAGGCGACGATATCGGGCCAGGCGATGAAGCCAATATCCGGCAAGCCATAATAGCTGGCCGCGAATCCGAAGCCACTGATGAATAAACCATCGTAATACGGAGCGGCGACAGTGGCCGAGAACACGTCGTACACTCCGATGAAACAAACAAGGTCGCGCTGCGCCATGGTCTCACGCAGAAGACGCCCAGCTTCGAGCTTCATCGCGTTGATCTCTCGCTACGGGTACCGACCAGATTGCCGCAAGCAGCTATTCAAAGGACGGCCTCTCCGATCCCGGCCTGTTGAAACCTTCGGGTTCAGCTTCCATGTGCGGATAAAATGGCCAAGAACGACACGGCCAGCAGCGGCAGCCAGCATTCGCTACTGGCCGGGAAGAGAGGCCCGGCCACGACTCCATGCCGGTTGAGTCGACTTTAGGATAGCAAAACGTATACCGAAACAACGATCTGACCAGCCGATGGAGTGGCAAGGAGCTGTTTGTTCTGGAACGCCAAGAGGTTATGTCCGCTTGCCGCTAGTGCGCAGCCTGCTACGGGCTCGGCGCGAATGTTGCCGAACAGCTACCGTGTTAACAGGCTCGTGTTATCTTCAGTTAACGCATGCCGCGCTTGGCCGTGCGCGGAGCCGGTCGCCGGGCAGGTCGGTTCAGGGGAAGGAGGAAGATGACGGGAGCGGCCACTGGGTTCCTGGCGAACGCGTGCTGCCGCGTCCCGAATCTCCGGTGAAGGCTTCTTCGGCTTCGAATCCTTATCATAAGCTGAGAATCGACCTGACGGGGTTTCGGAATCGAAAAAAACCTGAAAAAGTTGAGTTTCCCGGTGGACAACCGGCTCGGCTTCGCAGTTATCTTCTTATGGAACCGCTGATGGCCAACGACTCCAGCGACACCGACAACCTGTTGCGTCGCGCTCAACAGGGTGATACCCAGGCCCTGGGCGAGCTGTTTGCGCGCTACCGGGATCGCCTGCGCCGCATGGTTCGCTTGCGCCTCGATCGCCGCCTGCTCGGGCGAATCGATCCGTCCGATGTGTTGCAGGAGGCCTATCTGGATGTGGCCCAGCGGGCGCCGCAGTACCTGGCCAATCCGACGCTTCCAGTATTCCTTTGGCTGCGGTATCTCACCGGCCAGCGCCTACTCGCCTTGCACCGGCAGCACCTGGGAGCGCAAATGCGCGATGTGGGCCAGGAAGTGTCGCTGCATCGCGGTGCCCTGCCGCAAGTGACCTCCGCTTCCCTGGCCGCTCAGCTGCTGGGCCGCTTGACCTCGCCGACCCAGGCCGCCATCCGGGCCGAGATGCAGATTCGCCTTCAGGAAGCGCTCAACCTGATGGATCCGATGGACCGGGAAGTCCTGGTGCTGCGCCATTTCGAGGAGCTAAGCAACCAGGAGACCGCCGCGGTGCTCGGCATCCAGAAGTCGGCGGCCAGCAATCGCTATCTGCGGGCGCTGAAACGGCTCAAAGATATCTTGTCCAGCATGCCGGGGCTGCTGGGTCCCTGATCGGCCCATGCATCTTCGAGATCGAAGATTCATCGGAGGAGCATTGCATGGCGACGGTGAAAAAAAAAGACCAGCGCAAGGCCATCCTGGGCGCCCGGGCTCTGGCCCAGCAGATCGGCAAGTTTCCCGCCTCGAAACTGTGGCTGGACTACGACGCCGAGGCCGATGTGCTTTACATCAGTTTGCAGCGTCCGCAGAAGGCCACGGAAACCATCGACGTCGAGGAGGAAGGGATCCTGCTCAGTTATCGGAAGGACGAGTTGGTGGGCATCACGGTCTTGGATGCGTCGAAGCATTAGCCACTGGTGGGCCTTGGACATTGGCGCGGGCTACGCGGAACAAGGCTGGCCCACCAGCTGCTGCCGGCACTGGTCGAAGACGTAGTGGAGAGCGGCACATAGCTGCTCCAGGTCTTCCAGGATGTACGGACGCTGGTTGCGCGTGCACACCGTGCCTTCGAGCTTGCCGAACTCCCAGAACCGGCCTGTGCTCGTGATGCCGTACACCGTCTGCTCCGGGAATTGGTTCAGTTTCTGGGCCGCCAGCATGGCTGCCAGGCACTGGCCCCAGCCGCGGATGGAGTCCTCTTTTTCGGCTTCCACGATCAGGAGATAGGGCTTATCCACCACCCACCGACCCAGTGGTGACATCCGGGCGATCAGATAATCGGGGGTTTCCGAGGAATCGGGATCGTAATCAAGGCGGATATGGCTCCAGAACATCAGGTCGTCGGTGTAGTCTTTCCAGACTTCCTTGAGAACCGGGACGATCAAGCTTTCACAGATGGCCGCCTCGGAGATGTCAAAAGCGACATGGGCTCGCGTGAAGGCCAGCTCGCCGCGAAGGACCTCGGACACCGGCCGCTGCAACGGCACGACGAAATCCTCTTGCCGCAAGGTGATCTGGTGAGCTTGGGCGACGTCCTCGATCGAGGTATACGAAGCGAACGGCATGATCTGGCTACCCCCGGCTTGGTTGACAACGCCTTTCCTCTGCCCATGCTAACGGGGTCGCCAGCCCGTGACAACCGTAGCTGCGTGGCTCATCCCCCCACCTGGTAAACGATGGGGTACAGCCGATACCATTAGGAGATCTGTCTATGACCCCGTCCAGCTCCGAGCGCAATCCGGTTGATCAGCTCGCTGAGGAATTCGCCGCACGCCATCGCCGGGGCGAGCATCCCTCGCTAACCGAGTACACCGACAAGTACCCGCAGTGGGCCGACGAAATCCGCGAGCTGTTTCCCGCCCTGGTGCTCATGGAGCAGTTCAAACCGCGACCCGGCGATGCCACCGGCCCCGAAGGTGCTCCTGCGCTGGCGGAGGGCCAGCCGCTGGAACGCCTGGGCGATTACCGCATCTTGCGCGAGATCGGCCGCGGCGGCATGGGCATCGTCTACGAGGCCGAGCAAGTGTCGCTGGGCCGGCACGTCGCTCTGAAGGTGCTGCCGGCGCAGCATCTACTCGATCCGCGCCAGCTGGGGCGCTTTCAGCGCGAGGCCAAGGCGGCGGCCCGGCTGCATCACACCCATATCGTACCGGTGTATGGCGTGGGTGAGTCGAGCGGCCTGCACTATTACGTCATGCAGTTCATCCAGGGCCAGGGCCTCGACCAGGTCCTGGAGGAATTACGAGGCCTGCGGCAGGCGCGGCCCGGCACCCCGGCCAAGACCGAGCAGGACGTGCGCCCGCGTGCGGGCACGCAGGCCCAGGAAGCGTCCGCCGTGGCCCAGGCCCTACTCACGGGGCAGTTCGCCTGTCCCGCCGAGGCTGCCGCAGCGGGAGAGGCTGCCCTCGCGCCTGCTCTGTCCACGGTCCGCCCGGCCGAGGCGGCGCCGACCAGCTCGTCCGCGGTACACTTGCCGGGGCAGCTCGAGAGCGGGATCTTATCCGACTCGGGTCGGCCGTACTGGCAGAGCGTCGCTCGGGTCGGCATTCAGGTGGCTGAGGCGTTGGCCTATGCCCACCACCAGGGGATCTTGCACCGGGACATCAAGCCGTCCAACCTGCTGGTCGACACCCAAGGGATCGTCTGGATCACCGACTTCGGGCTGGCCAAGGCAACGGAAGAGCGCGACAACCTGACGCATACCGGGGACCTGGTCGGCACGCTGCGCTACATGGCGCCGGAGCGCTTCGAGGGCCAGGCCGATGCCCGCAGCGATCTCTATGCCCTGGGGCTGACGCTGTACGAGCTGCTGACGCTGCGGCCGGCGTTTGATGAGACCGAGCGGCACAAGCTGGCCTCGCAGGTGATGCACACGGAGCCGCCGCGGCCGCGCAAGATCAACCCCGCCGTGCCGCGCGACCTGGAGACGGTCGTACTGAAGGCGCTGGAGCGCGACCCGGCCCGCCGCTACCAGACGGCCGGCGAACTGGCCGAGGACCTGAAGCGCTTTGTGGAAGACCGGCCGATCCGGGCGCGGCGCATCAGCCCGGCCGAACGCCTGTGGCGCTGGTGCCGGCGGAACACGCTCCTGGCCGGCATGACCGCGCTCCTCCTGTTGCTCACGCTGGGAGGAATCGGCGGCATCCTCTGGCAATGGCAGAAGGCGGAACACGCACGGCAAGAAGCCGATGACGCACGCCGGTCCACCGTGCTAATGCTGGCTGACACGTACACGTCCTTCGGCCTAGCCGCTGGAGCGCGCGACGACCCTCGGCAGGCGGTGCTGTGGTTTGCTCACGCGGCCCGGCTGGCCGGCGACGACCATGAGCGGGCCGAGGCCAACCGTACCCGTGCCGCCGCCTGGGGCCGGCTGGCCCTCCAGCCCGTGCGCGCCCTGGTTCATCCTACCGAGTGGATCGAGAACAACATGGCCTTCCATCCCGGCGGCCGGCATTTGCTCACGCACGGTGTCGATCCGGCCACCGAGGAAACGGACTGCCGGCTCTGGGACCTGGAGCGGGAGGCAGCTCTCCCTTTTCCCGGCAACCCTAGCGTGGTCAGCACGGCCGCCTGGGACGCCCCGGGAGAGCGCCTGGCCGTTGGCACCCCGCAGGGAGAGGTTACGATCTGCCGCTTCCCCAGCGGCGAACTGTTGCAGCGCGTGAAGTACGCGGAGCGCATCGCTCGTTTGCTCTTCAGCCCCGACGGGCGCTATTGTGCCCTGGCCGCTGACAAGCGGGTGCGCGTCTGGGATTGCCAGCAGGCAGCCTTTGCCACACCTGAGCTGGAGCACCCCGCGCCCATCACCACGCTAGCGTTTCATCCCCAGGGCGAGCTGCTGGCAACGGGTTGCAAGGATCAATCCTGCCGTGTCTTCGCCGTACCCGCAGAGAAGAATATTCCCCTCTTCACCCCTGTGCCACATCACCACTCATCATGGGGGCGGGAGTTTGGTAGTACGCCTATCCCGCCCCTTTTCCTCGACGAAGGACGTGGGCTGCTCACGGTGTACCGGGGCGAGGCATCCTGGCGCGATCCCCGGACGGGAGCGGTCCTCCGCGTGCTGCCGTTCGGCGAGCCGGGCAACGGATACTCAATCGATGCGCTCGCCCTCAGCAGCGACGGCAAGCACGTGGCCGTGACGGGCGTGTTTTCCCGCAGGTCGCTCGTCCGCGTCTACGACCTGGTGTCCGCGCAGCCGGTCAGCCCTCACCTGGAGCATCGGGCGAATCAGCCCGTCGTGTCTGTCGCCTTCAGCCCGAACGGGCGGACGTTGGTGACGGGAAGCGGTGACCATACAGCACGACGATGGTCGGTCCCAGAGGGTAAGCCCCTGGGAGGCCCCCTGACGCATCCCACGAGTGTCAGTGCTGTGGCCTTCGCTCCCGATGGCCGCCATCTGGCCACGGCCCAGCGCGGCGGGCTGATCCGCCTCTGGGCGCTCCCCGCGGGCAACCCCCGCGATTATCACGTGTCCGTGGGCACCGAGTCCTTTGTTTGCCTTAGCCGCGATGGTCGCTTCCTGCTGCCCACTGGAAGGAGCGGTGGCATGTGCGAGCAGCGGAGCACGCAGGTGGTTGACCTCACGACGGGCCAGTTCGCTGGGCCGCCGCTGGAGGCGAACGGATTCCTTCTGGATGCCGCTTTTTCCCCCGATGGTCTTCAGGTGGCGGCCGCGGTCTCCGTTGCTGCTTTTTCGTCGGAGCGCCGCGCCCAACCCGGGCAACAGCCGGGGAAGTTGCTCTTGTGGGACTGGCGGGCCGGCAAGCTCCAGCACGAGCCGTTGCAGCTGCCCTCCGAGCCGCGCAGGCTGGACTACAGCCCGGACGGCCGGCAACTGGCTGTGCTCGGTGCCAAGGGAGAACTGGTCGTGATCGATCCGGCCACCGGAAAGCCACTCCGGCAATGGCTAGCGCATTCCCCCCACTTGGACAACTTCCGCCCCACCAATAACGGTGCCGTCCGCTTCAGCCCGGACGGCCGCTGTCTCCTGACCTTCGATACGGACACCCACTCGGTGCGCGTCTGGGACGCGGCCGCCGGTCAACTCCGGCACGAACTCAAGCACAAGGGGAGGTGCCGCGACGTGCAGTTCTCTCCCGATGGCCGGCTGGTTGCCACCGCTGCGTTTGACAACCGAGTGTGCGTCTGGGAGCTGACAACAGGCGAGCAGCTTGCCAGCCTCGCCCACCCAGACTGGCCGTACACTGCTCTCTTCAGTCCCGATGGCACGCAGTTGCTGACCGCCTGCCGCGACGGCATGGCGCGCCTGTGGGACTGGCGCGCCGGCCGCCTCGTCTGTCCCGCGTTCGAGCACGAGCACGAGATCGGGGCCGTGGCCTTCACACCGGACGGCCGCCACGTGCTCAGCGCCAGTCACGACGGGGTCCTGCGGATCTGGGAGTGGCGTACCGGCAAGCCGGTCTGCCCGCCGTTTGCCCTAGGAGGCGCGGGGCTGAGCCTGACCGTGACGCCGGACGGTCGCCGGGTCGCGTGTGGCGGCTTCCTCAACGCGCTGCCGGTCTTCCACCTCGACGACTGGCTGGCGCCGGCAACACTGGCGCCGGACGACCTGTGTATCTGGGGGGAAATCGTGTCCGGTCAGCGGGTCGAGGCCGGCGGCGGCGTGACCAATCTGACGGCCGAGGAATGGCTCCAGCGCTGGCGTGACTTTCGTCAACGTCATCCCGCGTACCACCAGCAGGTACGCCTGAGGCCGTAAGCCTCAAGAGATCACGAAAGCAGGAGAACGCGAAAACGCAGAAAGGCTCTCTCCCGCACAGCTGGGCTGACGCGCACTTGGCAGTGTTGCTACAATCTCGGGCCGCGTCATCGAAGTCGGGATCTGCCGCAGGGAAGAAAAAGTACAGGAGGAGCCATGAGCAAGGGCATTCCAAGCGATTACCCCAATCTGTTGAGCGCGATCAAGCAGCGCATTCGCTCCGCCCAGTACGAGGCCCTGCGCGCGGTCAACAAAGAGCTGATCACGCTATACTGGGACATCGGGCGGATGATCGTCGAACGCCAGCAAGGGAGCACCTGGGGCAAAGCGGTGGTCGCAACCCTGGCGGGCGACCTCCAGCACGAGTTTCCCGGCATCTCGGGGTTTTCCACCGCTAACCTCTGGCGCATGAAGCTTTTCTACGAGACGTTCGCCGCGAACGAAAAACTCGCACCACTGGTGCGAGAAATCGCCTGGACTCACAACCTCATCATCATGGAGAAGTGCAAGGACGATCTGGAACGCGAGTTCTACGTGCGCATGACCCGAAAGATGGGCTGGTCGAAGAACGTGCTCATCCACCAGATCGAGAACAAGTCCTACGAGAAAACTCTCCTCAGTCAGACCAATTTCCTCCAGACGCTGCCGACGACCGTGCAGCCCCAGGCCCAGCTGGCGGTCAAGGACGAGTATACCTTCGACTTCCTGGAGCTAGGCGATGAGCACAGCGAGCGCCAGCTCGAGCTGGCCATCCTGGCCAAGGTCGAGCCCTTTCTGCGCGAGATGGGTGGCTTGTTCTCCTTTGTCGGCAGTCAATTCCGCCTGGAGGTCAGCGCTAAGGAGTACTTCATCGACCTCCTGCTCTATCATCGTGGTTTGCAATGCCTGGTCGCCTTGGAGACAAAGATTGGCGAGTTCCTGCCGGAGTATGTGGGTAAGATGCAATTCTACCTGGCCGCCCTGGACGACCAGGTTCGGCTGGAAGGCGAGAACCCGTCGATCGGTATCATCCTGTGCAAGTCCAAGGATAAGACGATTGTCGAATACGCCTTGCGCGAGTCCAACAAGCCGATCGGCGTGGCGACCTACCGCATCGTGTCCACTTTGCCTCACGAGTTGCGGGGCCAGCTGCCCGCGCCGGAGCAAGTCGCCCGCTTGCTGGAAGGCATCGGCTAGAGACGCGCGCGCGGACCGGGGAGAAGAGGGATGACAAACTCGAATCCTCTCTTGTTGACGGAAGGCACCTCGATGACCAGCTCCGATCCCAATCCGGTTGATCAGCTCGCTGAGGAATTCGCCGCACGGCATCGCCGCGGCGAGCGTCCCTCGCTGACGGAGTACACCGACAAGTACCCGCAGTGGGCCGACGAAATCCGCGAGCTGTTTCCCGCCCTGGTGCTCACCGCCAGCGAGGACGGCACGGCCCGGCTCTGGGACGCTGCCACGGGCGAGCCCCGAACGGCGCCGCTGGTCCATCAAGGTCCCGTGAGAACCATGTTCAGCCCGGACGGCAGCCGGGTGCTGACCGTGAGCGTTGACCAGACGGCCCGGCTGTGGGATGTGAAGACCGGCCTGCCCCTTGGAGTTTCTCTGCCGCTTCGGGGACCGGTGGTGGCCGCGGCCTTCCGTCCCGATGGCACAACCCTCGTGACCGGCGGGCAGGACAAGATGGTGCGATTCTGGGAAATCCCCACGGCCGTAGCCGGGACACCGGAGCGCCTGATTCGTTGGGTAGAAGTGCTCACCGGCATGGAGCTGAGCCCCGAGGGAGCCGTGACCGTGCTGGATGCCCCAGCCTGGCAGGAGCGCCGCCACAGCCTGGACCAGCTGGGCGGCCCTCCGGTCGCGGCCGATGCTCCTGCGGAACGTGCCCTCGACTGGCGCTATCGGAGTGCCGTGGAACAAGTCCACCGCGGCCAGTGGTCGATGGCGCGGACGTTGCTCGACGGACACCAGCCCCAGGATTGGTTGGCTCTGCTTCTGCGGACCAAGGTGCATCTCCAGCTCGACCAGCGGGAGCAGGCGGCCGCCGACTTGGCCGGCGCCTTCCAGCGCGGACCGCGTGCCCAGGTCTCCACCTGGTACCGGATCCAGCTGGCCGAGTGCGAAGCGGCGAAGCAATGGTCCATGGCCCTCTGGTATCTCGATCACCCGATTGCCGAGCAGCCCGGCGATTGGTATCTGCACGACCAGCGGGCGCGTGTCCAGGTCCAGCTTGGCTCCTGGGACAAGGCCGAGGCCGACTATGCCCGGGCACAGGAGCTAGGGGCGGACAGCGCGTGCTTCACCTACTGGGGACGCACGTTGGCTGAGCACGGCCAGTGGGCCAAGGCGCTGGCCGCGTATGACAGGGCCATTGCCCTGGGGGAACCTGATTCGTGGGCGTGGGTGGCGCGGGCGG
>JBGQLF010000002.1:0-28136 GCA_041499985.1 Gemmataceae bacterium | reverse complement strand
GTCCGAAGGTGACCTATGCGCAGCACCTGAAGATCTTCACGCACGAGTTGGGGCTGGACCAGCCGACCCAGGAAGCGGTCCTGAGTAAGACGGCCCAGCGCCTGTGGTTTGAGCGGGCTGGATCGCCGTAGCCTATCCCGGGTTCTGGGGCCCCAGGGGCGCCTCCGCCAACGGGCAAAATCCTCCCAACCCGTTTCCTCACTGTGAAGCAAGCATTATGATGTGAGGCAGCGATCCTGGCCAGAATTACCTCCGCCAGCTCACCAGCGCCTTGGATGAAGGCTCGCGGCACCAAACGGACAAGAGGGATGATTGTGATGGGCGATCACCAAGCTCTTCCTCCACAGGGTTGGCGTCTATCTTCCTGGAGCATCCGGCTCGTCGTCCTGGGCGCCGCCACGGCCTGGCCCGTGTCCGCGGCCCAGCCGACCAAGCCCGCGGTGCCGGCCGATCACGCCGAGCAGATGGCCCGGGGATTGGAGCTCTTCATCAAACATGTCCGCCCACTGCTGCTGGAGCGCTGCGTCAAGTGTCACGGCGGCGACAAGACCAAGGGCGATTTCGACCTGACCACGCGCGCGGCCCTACTGCGGGGCGGCAACAGTGGTCCGGCGGTCGTTGCCGGCAAGGCTCAGGCCAGCCGGCTCTACAAGCTCGTCACGCAACAAGAAGATCCGCCCATGCCCGCCCAGGGACCGAAGCTCACCAACGACCAGCTCGCGTATGTCGCCCGGTGGATCAATCTGGGCGCCCCCTACGACCGTCCTCTGGTGGACAGGGAGCGAACCACGAAGCAGCCGCTCATCGTTACCGAGGAAGATCGCCAGTTCTGGTCGTTCCGGCCCTTGCAGCGCCCGGCCCTGCCGCCAGTGAAGAACCCCGTTTGGTGCCAGACGCCGATCGACCACTTCATCCTGGCCCAGCTGGAAGAAAAAGGGCTCTCACCCGATCCACCGGCCGACCGGCGCAAACTGCTCCGGCGGGTCTATTTCGACCTGATCGGTCTGCCCCCGCTGCCGGAGAAACTCGAGGCGTTCGTCAACGACCCGTCGCCCAACGCCTATGAAAAGCGGATCGACGATCTGCTGAATAACCCGCACTTTGGCGAGCGTTGGGCCCGGCACTGGCTCGACCTGGCCCGCTTCGCCGAAAGCCATGGCTTCGAGCACGACTACGACCGCCCCACTGCTTACCACTACCGCGACTTCGTCATCAAAGCCTTCAACCAGGATCTGCCCTACGACACGTTCGTGAAGTGGCAGATCGCTGGCGACGAGCTGGCGCCGGCTAATCCGCTGGCGCTAATGGCGACGGGCTTCTTGGCAGCCGGCGTACACAGCACGCAGATCACCAAGAATCAGGTCGAAAAGGAACGTTATGATGAGCTCGATGATATCACGCGCACCCTGGGCACAGCGATGCTCGGTCTGACCATTGGCTGCGCCCGTTGTCATGATCACAAATACGATCCGATCCCGACCCGCGATTATTACCGGCTGCTGTCCATCTTCACCACTACCGTGCGCTCGGAGATGGACCTCGATATCGATCCGCAGGGCTACCAACGGGCCAAGGCGCAGTTCGACGCCGAGCACGCCCAGTTGGTCGAGCCTCTGGCACAGTACGAAGCGCACGAGTTGCCACGGCGCTTCGAGCAGTGGCGCGCCACCCACTTGCCGCAGGCCCGGCTCTCCGACCGTCCACGCCGCCTTCTCCTGAGCTGGTATCGGCTCTTGGATCCGCCGTGGCGACAGCGGGCCTGGAAGGTGATCGACCACCAAAATCATGCCCCCAAGCCCAACGTGGTCAAAGCCTTGATTTCCAGCGAGGGGGTCAAGGCGGTTCGCCTGCACACCCAGGGCGGGGACTACCTTGACGAGACCCACTTCCTCAAGCGCGGTGACCCCAATCAAAAGGGAGGCGTGGCGACCCAGAGTTTTCTCCAAGTGTTGATGCGCAGCCCCGAGCAAGAGAAACACTGGCAGGTACCGCCCCCTGTGGGCTGGCGCACCTCCTACCGCCGCCGGGCGTTGGCAGAATGGCTCACCGATGTTGATGCCGGCGCCGGCCCTCTACTAGCGCGTGTCATTATCAACCGTCTCTGGCAGCACCACCTGGGCCGTGGCCTGGTCAACACTCCCAGTGACTTTGGCTTCCAGGGTGAACGACCCACACACTCGGAGCTGCTCTACTGGCTGGCTGGGGTGTTGATCCAGAGCGGCTGGCGGCTCAAGCACATTCACAAGCTTATCCTGATGAGTGCGGTTGCCAGGCAAAATGCCGCTCACGATACCGAGAAAGCGCACGCCGACCCCGAAAACCGGCTCCACTGGCGCCGGATACCACGCCGACTCGAGGCCGAGATTGTCCGCGATGCCCTGCTGGCCGTCAGCGGCACACTCGAGTCGCGCATGTTTGGCCCCGGCACGCTCGATGAAGGCCAGAAACGCCGGTCGATTTACTTCTTTGTCAAGCGCAGCAAGCTGGTCCCCACGCTGGTCCTCTTCGACGCGCCGGATGCGCTCCAGGGAATCGATCGCCGTCCCACGACCACGGTGGCGCCGCAAGCTCTGCTGCTGATGAACAATCCCGCGGTGCGTGGTTATGCGGAGAATTTCGCGCGACGCCTTTGCCTGCGCGAGGACCAGTCGCTGACCGAGGCAGTCCGTTCTGGTTACTTGGCCGCCCTCGGACGCCAGCCCAGCGAAACCGAGCTGGCGGATTCGGTCCATTTCATTCAGCAGGAGGCCGAGTCGTATCAGGCCGACGGCAAAGCCAATGCTCGGAATCTGGCGCTGGCCGACTTTTGCCAGGTGCTGATGAGTCTCAATGAGTTCATCTACATTGACTAATGCCTGCTGGACGTATCCCGATGCCGACCTGGACACGAGACAGCCCGAGAAGACAAGGAAATTGACGAGTTAGCCATGAACACTCCCCACCTTTTCGCCAGTCCGCCCGCACTCTATCCTTCACGCCGCGACTTTCTCCGGCGCAGCGGCCTTGGCTTCGGTATGCTCGCTCTGACGAGCCTACTCGATCACCAGGAACTGCTCACCGCCGCCGAAGCGGCCCCGGACAGCCTCGCCCTCCACCCGCTGGCGCCGCGCTCAGGCCACTTCCCTGGCAAGTCTCGCGCCGTCGTCTGGCTGTTCATCAACGGCGGCCCCAGCCAGGTTGATACCTGGGACTACAAACCGGAACTGGAAAAATGTGACGGCCAGGAACTCAAGGGCTTGGACAAGAATACTGGTTTCTTCACGGACCAGGTCGGTCCGCTGATGAAGTCGCCGTTCCAGTGGCAGCAGTACGGCCAATCGGGCACCTGGGTGCCAGAGATCTTTCCGAAGATCGCCCAGCACGTCGATGACATCGCCTTCATCCACTCCTGTTTCACCGAGACCAACAACCACTCGCCGGCTCTGTTCCAGATCAATACCGGCATGAACCGCATGGGCTTTCCGTCGGTGGGCGCCTGGGTCACGTATGGCCTCGGCAGCGGAAATCAGAACCTGCCTGGCTTCGTGGTCATGTACGACACGCTGGGCCGGGGCCTACCCAAGGGTTATGCCCAGAACTGGGGCGCCGGTTTCTTGCCCGGGATCTATCAGGGCACCGCCCTCCGGGGCCAAGGAGTGCCGATCGCCAACCTAGAGCGCAGCCCGCACATGACCGACCGCGAGCAGCGCCGGCAACTCGACCTGCTGCGCCGCCTCAACCTCCAGCACCAGCAGCAGAACGCCAACGAAGCGGAGCTGTCCGCGCGCATCGAGAGCTTCGAGCTGGCCTATCGCATGCAGATGGCAGCGCCCGAAGCGCTCGACTTCCAGCAGGAACCTGAGTCGATCCAGAAACTGTATGGGATCGACAATCGCCAATGTGCTCACTTCGGCAAGCAGTGCCTGATGGCCCGGCGTCTCGTCGAGCGGGGAGTGCGCTTCGTGCAGATCTACAGCGGCGGCGAAGAGAACGAAAAGAGCTGGGACGGACACACCAACATCGCCGCCAACCACCGCCAGTTCGCCGGCGAGACCGACCTTCCGATTGCCGGCTTGCTGACTGACCTGAAGCAGCGTGGCCTACTCGAGTCGACGTTGGTGATCTGGGGTGGCGAGTTCGGCCGGCTGCCGGTGGCGCAACGGCAGAAGAACGGCAACCAGAGCGGCCGCGATCACAACCCGCACGCCTTCACGACGTGGATGGCCGGGGGCGGCGTCAAGGGCGGCGTGCACTATGGCGCGACCGACGAGGTCGGCCACAAAGCCGCGGTCGATCGTGTGGCCGTCCACGACCTGCACGCGACGATCTTGCACCTGCTCGGCATCGCTCACCAAAAGCTGACGTACAAGTACAACGGTCGGAATTTCCGGCTGACCGATGTCTATGGCGAAGTGCTACACAAGATCCTGGCGTGAAGTGGACTGCCCAGCCACGAGTACTGCCTAACTGGGAGGAATAAAGAGTCAATATCAGCAGAGGTATAATAAGCTCTGCGCGGCTGGGGAAAACCAGTCAAGAGTTTTTGCGCAATGGGGCTTGCCGTAGCGAACGAGATGTGTCCACATAGTCCGTAGAAAGGAAGTCGACTCATGCCTGTCCTGCACTGCCTGGTTGTTGCCTGTACTGCAACCATCCTGAGCCTGGTCGCGCTCGGTGCTACCCCGGCGAAGGCCGACGAGAAATCGGGGAAACTGACTCTCTCCTGGGCGGATAACTGGCTGACCATCCACGGCGAGCACCTGCCCCAGCGCCAGGTTCGAGTTCACTACCTGGAAGCGTACTGCCGGCCCGGCTCGACTGACCGTGATTGGCGCCAAACTGTCATCCCGCACAAGACGGAGTTGATCTCCGTCAGCACCGACCGCCGTTCCCTGAAGCTCTGCTGCACGTTGGCGGACGGCGTCGTGGTGACGCACGACCTCACTGCCGCAGACGATGAAGTCCGCTGTCAGCTGATCGCCAGCAACCCAACGCGGACAGCGTCGGAGGTGCATTGGGCCCAGCCGTGTATTCGCGTGGATACGTTCACGGGGCATGGCCAGCGCGACTACCTGCCATTCTGTTTCATCTTCCTGGACGGTCGGCTGGTACGGCTGCCCACGCAACCTTGGGCTGACAAGGCACGCTACACGCCCGGCCAGGTGTACTGTCCCAAGCAGGTAGACCGCCGTGATGTCAACCCGCGTCCCTTGAGCGAGCTGGTGCCCAGCCATGGATTGATCGGCTGCTTCTCGGGTGACGAGAAGATGGTGCTGGCCTCTGCCTGGGAACCGTACCAGGAGCTGTTTCAAGGTGTCGCCGTTTGCGTCCATTCGGATTTCCGCATTGGCGGCCTGCAGCCCGGCGAAAGCAAGCCAATTCGCGGTAAGATCTATCTGGTGCCAGCCGATGTGCCAGCGTTGGTGCAGCGCTACGAGCGCGATTTCCCCGAACACGTGGCCCGGCCGAAACCTTGACTATCTAAGTGAAAGAATATCTTTTTCAGAGTGGAGCATGGAGGGACCCTGATCACGCCGCCGGAGCCTTAGTGGGCCGGTCTTTTGTCGCTGCCAATCCCGGCACATCGAAGTCCTTGACGGCGTTTGCACGAGGCAGCTCCACCTTCACCCAATAAGTAGGGAACAGGGGCTGCCCCAACGGATCTGTGGCGCTGGCCTTGCCATCGAACCCTTCGATGGCAACGAGGACTGGCCCTCCCTGACCCCGCTCCCACCCGTGCGCGTGTCGTACACGCCCTCCTGGATCTCTGCAAAGGCCGGAGGCCCGGCATTGCCCCGGGGCACGTTGGAGTGAAAATAGATCTTCCCGATAGGAATCGGCTTGCCGTCGAAGGTAACTTTCCCTGTCACATGGTAGCGGGCGCCGCCAGGGTTGCCGCAGGAAGGTGCCACCAAGCACACAGTTCGAAGAATGCCGATAAAAAGCGTTCGACTCCTCTTACCGAAAATCAGATTGAAGTCCTGGTCGCAGGGGAGGATAATCGCCTTATCTGCTACACACGCCCCTTCCTTCCGTCTCTCGTGTGAAGAGTGGGATAAGGCATGCGGCACGAAGCTTCCTCTGCGATGCTCCTAACGGTTTTCTGGTTCGCCGCGGCAGCCGGCTCTGGCTTCGCTGGCGACAAGGCTCCGGCACCGGCTTCGATCCCTTGGTCCTTTCAGTCGCCCGTGGATCCGCCTGTGCCTGTCGTGAAGGATCAGGCGTGGTCGAACAACCTGCTCGACCACTTTATCTTGGCGAAGCTTGAAGCGAACGGCCTGCATCCTGCTCCTCCCGCCGATAAGCGCACGCTCCTTCGCCGTGTAACCTTTGACCTGACCGGCCTGCCGCCGACGCCGGAAGAGATCGACACCTTCTCCGCCGACCATTCGGCAAACGCCTTCGCGAAGGTCATAGACCGCCTGCTCGCTGCGCCGGTTTATGGAGAGCGCTGGGCCCGGCACTGGCTCGATGTGGCCCGCTATGCCGACTCCAACGGGCTGGACGAGAATGTCGCTCACGGCAATGCCTGGCGCTATCGCGATTATGTCGTCGCCGCCTTCAACCAGGACAAGCCCTGCGACCAGTTCCTGCTCGAACAGCTTGCGGGCGACCTGCTGCCGGCTAAAGACGAAGCCACGCGGCATGAGCACTTGATCGCGACCGGCTTCCTGGGGCTGGGGCCCAAGGTTCTGGCCGAGGTGGACGAACGGAAAATGGAGATGGACATCATCGACGAGCAGATTGACACCGTTGGCCGGGCATTCCTGGGCCTGACGCTCGGCTGCGCCCGCTGCCACGACCAC
The DNA here is from genome assembly GCA_041499985.1 of Gemmataceae bacterium. Classification (GTDB taxonomy): domain Bacteria; phylum Planctomycetota; class Planctomycetia; order Gemmatales; family Gemmataceae; genus JBGQLF01. Next base: position 21,351 of record JBGQLF010000002.1, on the reverse strand, counting down.
AAGTTCGACCCGATCGACACCGAGGACTATTACGCGCTGGCCGGGATATTCAAGAGCACGCGGACGATGGAGCACTTCAAGAAGGTCGCCCGCTGGTGGGAGAACCCCCTGGCTACGCCCGCCGAGCAAGCGCGCAAGGCAGCGCACGACCGGCGGATCGCCCAGCAGAAACAGGCGATCCAGAGCCTCCTCAAGAAAGCGAACGACCAGGTCCGGGCCACTGCCAAGGACGACCCGAAGCCTCGCAAGTACCCGGAAGCATCCTATCCCGAGGAGACGAAGAAGGAACTCCAGCGCTTGCGTGCCGACCTGGCCCAGCTCGAAAAGACGGCCCCAGAGGTTCCCTCGGCGATGGGTGTGACCGAAGGGACCGTGGCGGATGTGTCAGTGCATATCCGCGGCAACCACCTCAAACTGGGCAAGGTCGTCCCCCGCCGGGTGCCGCGTGCGCTGGCCGGCAAGGACGACCCCACCTTTGAAACGCGGCAGAGTGGCCGGCTCCAGCTGGCCCACTGGCTGGTCCGCCGTGACCATCCGTTGACGAGCCGCGTCCTGGTGAACCGCCTGTGGCGCTGGCACTTCGGCCAGGGGCTGGTGCGCAGTGTGGATAACTTTGGCGCCCTCGGCGAGCCGCCCAGCCACCCGGAGTTGCTCGACTGGCTCGCCCAGCGCTTTGTGGACAACAGCTGGTCGATCAAGGCGGTGCACCGCCTGATCCTGCTGTCGAAGACCTACCAGATGAGCAGCACCCACGATGCCGGCGCCGCCGAGCGCGACCCGGAGAACCGCCTCCTCTGGCGTGCCCCCCGTCGCCGCCTTGAAGCCGAGGCGCTCCGCGACGCCCTGCTGGCGGTCGGCGGCCTGCTCGATCGAACCCCCGGCGGCTCGCTGCTGCACGTCAAAAACCGCGACTACTTCTTCGACCACACCTCGAAGGACACGACCAAGTACAGTAGCCGGCGCCGCTCGCTTTACCTGCCCATCGTCCGCAACCATCTCTATGATGTCTTCCAGCTCTTCGACTGCACGGATGCCACGGTCCTGAGCGGTGACCGCGCGACCACGACCGTGGCCCCGCAAGCCCTCTTCATGCTCAACAGTGACCTGGTGTGGGAGGCGAGCGAAAGCCTCGCGGCCAACCTGCTCGCCACAGAAAGCGATGATGCGCTCCGCGTCCAGCACCTTTACCTGAAGGCTTATGGGCGGCCCCCGACGCCTGAGGAGGTGGCGCGGGCGCACTCTCTGGTCGAGGGGGTGGAGCGAGCCTTGCCGGCTCAGGAAACCGACGCGGCCCGGCGGCGGTTGCGAGCGTGGGCCTGTCTGTGCCAGATGGTCCTAGCCGCCAACGAGTTTGTGTACCTCAGCTAGCTCAAGGGACGCAGGCGGAAGCAACAGCGAATTCTCTCTGAAGTTGAGCGACCTACTGGATGGGCTGTTTCTATGATAAACACAGACCGGATCTCTCGCCGCCAGATGCTTTGCAGCAGCGCGGTCGGTTTCGGGTACCTGGCATTGACCTCCTTGTTGGCGGAGGAGGCCACGGCTAGCACCGGCTCGGTCGATCCGTTGGCCCCGAAGGCCCCCCATTTCCCGGCACGGGCCAAGCGCGTCATTTTCCTGTTCATGAAGGGCGGTCCCTCGCACGTCGATACCTTCGATTACAAGCCGCTGTTGCGGCGCGACCACGGCAAGCCATATCCGTTCGCCAAGCCGCGAGTGCAGTTCGCTCCGACCGGCAACCTTCTCCAGTCGCCGTGGCAGTTCCAGCAACATGGTCAGAGCGACCGTTGGGTCAGCGAACTGTTCCCGTCCGTCGCGGCGTGTGTCGATGACCTCTGTTTTCTGCACTCGGTTCACGGCACCAACGCGGCTCACGGCGGAGCGCTGCTCAAGCTCCACACCGGCAGCGACAACTTCGTCCGCCCCAGCATGGGATCGTGGATCACCTTTGGCCTGGGGACCGAGAACCGCAACTTGCCCGGCTTCATTACCATCTGCCCGACCCTGGCCCACGGAGGCGTCAACAACTGGGGTGCCGCTTTCCTGCCGGCCGTCTACCAGGGTACCCCGCTGGGCAATGCCAGCATCCCCGCCGACCAGGCCCGGGTGGCCTATATCCAGAACGGGCACCTGCCGCGCACCGTCCAGCGCCTCCAGCTCGATCGTCTGGCCGAAGCCAACCGCGAGCATCTGGCTCGCGCCGGTCCCGAGGCAGCCCTGGAGGCACGCATCAATTCGTTTGAGCTGGCGTTTCGGATGCAGACCGAGATGCCGGAGGTTGAAGATATTTCCAGAGAGTCGCCGTCCACGCGCCGGTTGTACGGGTTAGAGGACCCGGTGACGTTCAATTTTGGCCGGCAGTGTCTGCTGGCGCGCCGCTTCGCCGAGCGCGGCGTTCGCTTCGTGCAGGTGACGCACAGCGACCCGTTTGTGCAGTGGGACCAGCACAGCGACCTCCAGAAGGGCCACGCGAAGAACGCCCGCGAAGTGGACCGGCCCATCGCCGGGCTGCTCAAGGATCTGAAAGCCCGCGGTCTGCTCGACGACACGTTGGTCATGTGGGGCGGAGAGTTCGGGCGCACACCGACCGTGCAGGGAAACGATGGCCGTGACCACAACCCCGAGGGCTTCACGATGTGGCTGGCCGGCGGCGGAGTCAAGGGCGGCCATGCGCACGGCGCCACGGATGAATACGGCTTCTTCGCCACGGAAAACAAGGTCCACATTCATGATCTGCACGCCACCCTGCTGCACCTGCTGGGGCTCGACCACGAGAGGCTGGCCTATCACTACGCCGGTCGCGACTTCCGGCTGACCGATGTTCACGGGCGGGTGGTGGAGGAGATTCTGGCGTAGCCACAGAGCCGGCTCGTAGGGCCGTTCGGCCATGCCGTCCATGAGGATATCGAGGCTGTAACTGAGGCAGGGTGGATGGCGGCGATGAACGCTTTGACGTGGACTGGGCGGTCGCCTGGCTGGGCCACGTTGCGGCCCGACGCCCCGTCGACTTGACTGCCGTGCACTCGGCCCCCCGGCCATCCATTGGACAGACTGCCCCGTGATGCCATGGAACATGGCGGCAAATGATTCGCCCGTGCCAGCCCGAGGCGGTAGTCTCCTGAGGGAAAGACCAGGGTTTTTTCCAGACTGTCCCGCTAACAAAACCTCGCTGCTCGAAGTCATCGAAAGGGTAAAAACAAGTGCCAATCGCCGAGGGCAGCGGCAACGAGAAGTTCGGAGCTGATCTCGGCGCCGGCCCAAACTCGGACACACGGCCGACCGCATCGAGGTCATCGAACTGGCTCGAGGGAAGTGCAGGCCAACTGCCATGGAGGGAAGTTGGAGATGGCCACGTTTAGTTCCACCCTTGGCATCTGACCGACAGGCAACGCCTCCTGGGACAGCCAAAGAACAGGAGTAGCTGGCCGAGAGGCGCGAGGCCGCAGACTCCCACGAGGGCGGAGATGCCAGAGGTCAGCGCAGTTGGCGGTAAGGCCGCTTTTCGTAAACATCGTCTCTGGCCCGGGCTGGAAGAGCGATGGCGATCCTCCGGATGCTGGCAATTTAATTGTTCGCGCTCTTCGTTAGTGCGGTCTGAGGAGCACATCCGCTATGGTTCTCTCTGCGCCCCGTCCGCCGGGGTGACCGAGGAACGGGTGGCAAGCATAAGAATGAACTTGCGAGCAGAGGGTGTTTTTCATTTGCGGGGGCAGGCGGTGCGGCGGACAATGGCCGCGGAATGTCATCGCCAAGAAAGCAGCGGAGCTGGCCAACGAGATGGGATGCTTCGAGCTCTGGTCCCCGGTGGACGCCCTCAGCCGCCGTGCCCGCGCGGCCGCTTCGCGCCTAACGCGGAATTCGGCACCGTGAGGTATGTCCCACCATGCGATGGATCAAGCAGATTCCGGGTAAGGTGTTCGTGCACGGTAACCACCGGCTCCTGGTCCTGTCTGGCTTCCTTTGCCTTCCTCCCTTGCTACTGCCCGTCGCATCCCGTTCGGCCGAGGAGAAATCTCCCGCCAACACGCCGATTTTCGAAAAAGATATCATGCCCATCTTGCAGGCTAAATGCCTGCGCTGTCACGGGGCGGAGCAACAGAAAGCCGATCTGGATCTCCGCACTAAGACCACTCTCCTCAAGGGCGGCGAATCCGGAACCGCGATCTCTCCCGGATCGGCGGAACGCAGCACGCTCTGGGTGAAGGTGGCGGCGGACAAGATGCCACCCGGTATGAACAAGCTGACCGAAGCGGAAAAGGAGCTGATCCGCACCTGGCTTGAGACCGGTGCCAGGGACAATGGTACCGCTGTGGTGGCAGAAGCCAACACGGATCGTCAAATCACCGATGCCGAGCGCCAGTTCTGGGCCTTCCAGAAACCCATCCGCTCCGCCATTCCCGCGGTTCAGCATACGGAACGTGTCCGCAATCCGATCGACGCGTTCATCCTGGCTGCTCTGGAAAAGACGGGCTTGACCCTGTCGCCGGAAGCCGACCGTCTCGTGCTGTTACGCCGCGCGTACCTGGATCTGATCGGATTGCCGCCTTCGCCCCGCGCGATTGAGGAGTACCAGGCCGACACAGCCGACGACGCCTACGAACGCCTGATTGACCGCCTGCTAGCCAGTCATCACTTCGGCGAACGTTGGGCCCGCCACTGGCTCGATGTGGCTGGCTATGCCGATTCCGAGGGTATCCTGGATGCGGATTATGTACGGACCGCGGCCTGGCGCTACCGCGACTATGTCATCCGCGCCCTCAATCAGGATAAGCCCTACGATCGGTTCCTAAAGGAACAGCTGGCCGGCGATGAGTTGGTCGATTACTGGACCGCTTACCGTACGCAGCAGGAACTGCGTCCGGAAGTTCTGGAAGCTATCATTGCCACTGGCTATATCCGTTGTGCCTCGGATACCAGTCGGCCGGACTTCGTGAATATCAAGAATGCCCCAGGCTATTACTACCAGACCCTGGATGACACGGTGAAGATTGTGGCCTCTTCGTTGCTGGGCCTGACCGTGCAGTGTGCCAAGTGTCACAGTCACAAATATGATCCGATTCCGCAAAGCGATTACTATCGCATCCAGGCCATCTTCATGAGCGGTTACCGCCCTTACCAGTGGGTGCCGCAAGTCGAACGCCGGCGGCAGGAGGCCACCGAGGTACAGGAGAAGGAGGCGAACGAGCACAACGCCAAGATTGACGCTGCCATCGCTCCGCTGCGCAAGCAGCTGACGGACTTCCAGCAGCAGTATAGCGAGCGTCTGTTTCAGGAGCGGCTGGCGCAGCTTCCCGAGGTGATCCGCGAGGATGTCCGCACGGCCCTGTACGCGGAAGCGGCCAAGCGGACCGAAGTGCAAAAGTACCTGGCCGAGAAGTTTCAGAAAGACCTACGGCCCGAACCCCGGGTGCTGGACAGGACACTGGAAGCGAAGTATCCCGAATACAAGAGCAAGCGCCAACCGCTGGAAGCTGCCATCCGAGTCGAAGATGCCAAGCGGCGAACCTTCGCTGAAATCCGCGCATTCTACGATCTACCTGGCGAGGCGAAAACACATTTGCTACGCCGTGGCGACTACCTGAACCCAGGCCCCGAGGTCCAGCCCGGCGTGCTCTCGGTTGTGGCTGCGACTCAGCCATTCACCTGGACGCCGCCGCCCAAGGACTCTCCAAGCAGTGGCCGGCGTCGGGCGTTTGCCGAATGGCTTACCCAGCCCGACCATCCGCTAACGGCTCGGGTCCTGGTCAATCGCCTATGGCTGCACCATTTCGGCGAAGGGCTCGTCGCCACGGCGGACAACTTCGGCCATGCCGGCGCGCCGCCGAGTCATCCCCAGCTGCTCGACTGGCTGGCCACCGAATTCGTCGCCCGCGGCTGGAGCCTCAAGGCGCTGCACCGACTGATCCTGACCTCCAGTACCTATCGCCAGACTTCGATGTTCGACCCGGTGGCTCAGGCCACCGCCAAACAGGTTGACCCCGAAAATCGCTTGCTCTGGCGTCAACGGCTGCGGCGGCTGGAAGCCGAAGTGTTGCGCGACGCCATCCTGAGTGTGAGCGGGACTCTGAATAGGCAGATGTTCGGACCACCGGTACCGATGCAGCGCCAGCCCAATGGCGAAGTGACCACGCCGGCAGATGCGTCCGGGCTGCGTCGCTCCATTTACCTCCAGATTCGTCGTTCCCAGCCCTTGACCCTGCTCCAAGTTTTCGATCAGCCGGTCATGGAGACCAACTGCACGCACCGGGCCACGTCCACGGTCTCCTCGCAGGCGCTGACGCTGCTCAATAGTGATTTCCTGATGCGCCAGGCGGAAGCGTTCGCGATGCGCGTCCTCCGCGAAAATCCCTCGGCGCCAGCGGCTTATGCCCTGCAACTGGCTCTGGCCCGCCGTGCGACCGAAACCGAGCGCCTCCTGTTCGCTAACTTCCTGGAGACCCAAGCGCTGCGCTACGTTCAGGCTAGAATAGGTGGTCCGGCACCCACCACGTCGGCCTTGCAAGGAGAGGCGCGCCAGCGGGAACTGGCGGATCTCTGCCAGATGCTCTTGAGCTCGAATGAATTCGCCTATGTCGATTGAGGAGGAAGACCCGTGCCTAGCGTTGTGCCTGGTTCGCTCGCTGGTTGTTCCGGTCTGCTGAGCCGGCGCGAAGTCCTCGCCCGCCTGGGGGGCGGCTTCGGCGGCCTGGCGCTGTCCGCTCTCCTGGGAGAGGCACAACCGTTACACGCTGGCGTCCCCGCCGCAAGCAGTCCGGCCCGTCATGACGTGACGTCTCGGCCCCCGCACTTCCGCGCCAAGGCCGAGGCCGTGATCCAGCTCTTCATGCACGGCGGTCCGAGCCATGTCGATCTGCTCGACCCCAAGCCGTTGCTTGCCAAGTACGATGGCCAAGCGCCGCCCAAGGAAGTGGCCGACGACGAGAAGCTCACCGGCAACCTGCTCAAGAGTCCGTATCGATTTCACCCCTATGGCCAATCCGGTATTGAGTTTTCCGAGCCGTTGCCGCACATCGCCCAACATGCCGACGACCTGGCCGTGATCCGCTCGATGTACACCGAGCATCGCAATCATGAGCAGGCCCTGTGGATGATGCACACCGGCCTGATCGTCGCGGGCCGGCCCAGTATTGGGGCGTGGGTCGCCTACGGGCTGGGGACGTTCAACCAGAACCTGCCGGCCTATGTGGTCCTGCCCGACCTGAAGGGACTGCCGGTTGATGGCATCCGCAACTGGTCTAGCGGCTGGATGCCTCCTCTCTTTCAGGGAACTCCCTTCCGCGCCGAGGGCATGCCGGTGCTGAATTTGAAGCCCGAGACCGCGCGGCCCGCCGAGGTCGAGAAGGGCCGGCTGGGACTCCTGGGCGTCTTGAACGCCGAGCACAGGGCCCGCCACCTCGACGAATGGGAACTCGATGCCCGCATCGCCAGCTTTGAGCTGGCCGCCCGCATGCAGCTATCCGCCACCGATGCCCTGGATCTTTCCGGCGAGACGGCGCAGACCCACCAGCTCTACGGTCTGGATCAGCCGAAGACTCGAGCTTACGGCGCACGCTGTTTGATGGCGCGCCGGCTGGTGGAACGGGGTGTTCGTTTCGTGCAGATCTTCATGTCTGGGCAGCCGTGGGATACACATAACAATAACGCCGCCGGAACCCGCACTTGTTGCGAACAGACCGACTTGCCAGTCGCGGGCCTACTCACCGATCTGAAGGAACGGGGCTTACTCGATTCGACCCTGGTGTTCTGGGGCGGCGAGTTTGGCCGAACCCCCGGGGCGCAAAACAAGGACGGGCGCGATCACCATCCGTACGGGTTCAGCGTCTGGCTGGCAGGAGGTGGTATCAAGGGTGGCCAGGTGTATGGCGCGACCGACGAGTTCGGCTACCGTGCGACCGTGGATCGTTGTAGCGTGGCCGATTTGCACGCGACCATGCTGCACTTACTCGGCCTGGATTACAAACGTCTGACGTTCCAACATCACGGCCGTGACGAACGGCTGACCGATGTATACGATCCCAAGGTGCTCACGTCCTTGTTGGCCTAAAGGCACATGTTAACTGGTGAGGCAACCTCAGCTAGGACCACTGCGAGTTCAATGCCTTCGACCCGGTGACCGAGGCTGCCACCTTCGTGGATCTCGCCGCCGATTCGCCCGGAAGCAGGGCAGCTGGCCCTCTCACTGGTGGAACGTTATCGCGAGGCCGACGCCCCGGAGCACTACCATTAGGCGGCCCAAGCGATGGTCCGTCAGCGCTCCCTCAGTCCTCTACGGGAGCACTTCTGCCCAGGCATAGCGCGTTAGTTCCAGCTGTCAAATCAGCCGGGTCGCGTTATGGGGAGTCCCGGCAGCTTGTTTGCGGTAATCGGCGTTTCCAACAACATCATTATTGATCGGCAATCAGATACCCTCGATCAGATAGATGACCCTCCTTCAGTGCAGTGTTCGAAGCCTCAGCTTTAGGCACTCCTCTGTGTTTGTGTTGGACTGAACATATCCGGTCCGGTTCGGCGCTTGACAGAGACTGTGGGGCGAGGTCTAATGCCCCGAACCAAACGCCAAGATTACTGGCCGGCACCGATGGGCGGATGCCGGAGAAGAACACACATGTGTTCGGATGAAGGCAATCTCGGCGCGCTTAGTCTGACGACAAGGGACTCGAGCTGATTCGGACCCGGAGATTCCTATGCCCGATCCCCAGCCAACCGACGCCAGGACAGTCGATATTACCGCGGCGAAGCATCCGACATCAACACAGTCGCCAACGGAATCCGCCGCACCCGAAGCGTTTCCCGCCAGCGTGCCCGGCTATGAGATCCTGGCGGAGGTGGGCCGCGGGGGCATGGGCGTGGTCTACAAAGCCCATCACCTCAGGCTCAATCGGGTGGTGGCCCTCAAGATGATCCTGGCCGGCAGTCATGCGGGGCCGGCGGAACTAGTTCGTTTTCGACAGGAAGCCGAGACGGTGGCGCGACTCCAGCACCCCAACATCGTTCAGATTTATGAGGTTGGCGCCCACGCCGGCCATTCCTACCTAGCCCTGGAATATGTTGAAGGGGGGAGTCTGGCCCAGAAGACCGCGGGCCTGCCGCAGCCGCCCCGCGACGCGGCCCGACTGGTCGAGCTGCTTGCCCGTGCCGTGGAGTACGCGCACCAGAACGGCATTATTCACCGGGACCTCACGCCCGGCAATGTCCTCCTCAACGCCGACGGGGCGCCCAAACTGACTGATTTTGGTTTGGCCCGCCGCGTGCGCGATCCCCAGGGAATGACCGCGACCGGTGCCATTGTCGGCACGCCGGGCTATCTGAGTCCGGAACAGGCCCGGGCGAGCGGGAGCGAGATCGGCCCCGCCACCGACGTGCACGGGCTGGGGGCCATCTTGTACTACTTGTTGACCGGCCGGCCTCCGTTCCAGGCCGCCACGGTGCTCGACACGGTCCTGCAGACGATCGAACGGGAACCGGTTCGCCCGGCTCAGCTGCAGCCCGCGACACCACGCGACCTGGAGACGATCTGTTTGAAGTGCCTACAAAAGGAGCTGGCGACGCGTTATCCCAGCGCGGCCGAGCTGGCGGATGACTTGCGGCGCTTCCTGGCAGGTGAGCCGATCCTCGCCCGCCCGGCGCGGCAGTTGGAACGGACATGGCGATGGGCGAAGCGGAACCCGGCGGTGGCGAGCTTGACTGCCCTGGCGGTGGCGCTGTTGGTCACGGTGACCGTCGTGTCCTTCGTGGCCGCGGTCTGGCTCAAGGGCGAGCGCGACCGGGCGGATCAGGCACGCCGGGACGCGGAAAGCGCCGAGCGCGAGCGGCGCAACCAACTGGTGCAGGCGTACGAGGTCCAGGCCCGCGCCGGCCGTATGAGCCGGCGCGTGGGCCAACGCTTCGACAGCTTGGAGGCGATCCGCAAAGCCGTCGAGCTGGCGCGCGAGCTGGACTTGCCTGCGGATCGGTTCGACGCCCTGCGGAACGAAGCGATCACCTGCATGGCCCTGCCCGACGTGCGTTTGGCCCGGAAGTGGGACGTTACGTTGACCAACTCGGATCAAGTGACCTTCAGTGGCAACTACCAGCGCTACGCTCGCATCAGTCGCCATGGGGTTGTCAGCGTGCGTCGCGTCGCGGATGACGGTGAGCTGTACTGCTGGACCGCCTCCGAGACCGACGCAGAATGGTACGCTTTCCTGAGCGCGGACGGAGTGCATCTGGGGATCCATTGGTGGCGATCCGGACCGCTAAAGCTCTGGCGGCTGGATGGCCCAAAGCCGGTGGCTGCTCTGCCGACCCTGGAAAACGTCGTCACCGCCACACTACGTCCAGATGGCTGGCAGTTGGCCGTGGCCACCCGTGATCGCGCGGTCACTTTCTACGACCTCGTCACCGGCCAACAGGTCCGGCGGCTGGAGCTGGAAGCCGCCGCTGACAGACTGGCTTTTCACCCCAGTGCAGGGCGGCTGGCCGTGGCCCAGGGAGGCACCGTCCACCTGCGCGACCTGGAGACGGGCAAAAGACTGGGTAAGGACATGGGGCATCCTGCCGGAGTGAATTCCCTGGCCTGGCACCCCGAAGGCGAACTGCTGGCAGTGGCGGCGAATGACGGCAAGATTTATCTCTGGAATCCGGGAACGTGCCAGAAGACCGTCGTGCTTGAAGGCTGCAAGAACGGGGGAATCGGCGTAACATTCAATCGCACCGGTGACGTGTTGCTCAGCTGGGGCTGGGAACACGTGCTGCGATTCTGGCACCCGCGTACGGGCAAGCAACTGTTTGCCACGCCGGGAGACATGTACGCTCCTTGCTTTAGCCCCCACGACCGCCAGATCGCCGCGACCATCGCCGATACATCAGGCCGATGGGAAGCAGGCCTTTGGGACGTGGCCATCCTCCGCGAGTACCGCACGCTGGTCCACGACCCCGTCCAGGGACCAGCGCCGGTCCAGAGGGGAGTCAGCCTGCACCCTAACCGCCGCTTGCTCGCCGTAGCTATGTCCGATGGCCCGCGCATCTGGGACCTAACCAGTGAACGTCAACTTGCCTGGCTTCCCATCGGCGATACGTACAGCATCTGGTTCGAGCCTTCGGGGTCGCTCCTGACGAGCAATCGGGAAGCACTGTGGCGCTGGCCGGTGATCGCCGCGCCGGCAAATGGTTCCTCTCCCCGCATCGGTCCCCCGCAGCGGTTGCCGATCGCGACCATCGGCGAGCACATTAGTGCCAGCCGCGACGGTAGCGTGCTGGCCGTGCCCTTCGGCAGTGGCGCCATAGTGGTCCATGCGGATCGACCGCATCAGCCAGTTCGCCTCTGGCCGCACCGCAACACGACCTTAGCCGCCGCAAGTCCCGAAGGGCGGTGGGTAGCCACCGGTGGCCACCGCAGCTTCGGCGTGAAGGTCTGGGACACCGCCAGCGGCCAGTTGGTCACGGAGCTGCGCAGGGAGCTGGCAAACTGCTCGGCCCGGTTCAGCCCCGACGGGCGCTGGCTGGCGACCGCGGGCGACGGCTGTCGCCTGTGGACCGTCGACTCCTGGCAGCCCCATTTGCACGTTCCCACCGCCGGCCTGCCGGCGTTCACGACCGACGGTCGACTGATGGTCGCGCAAATGTCGCAGGGCCTGCTGGCCCTGATCGATCCGGTAACTGGGCGCGAGTACGGCCGGCTGGAAGACCCCAACCTGGAGGACAACGGCGGGTACGTCTTCACGCCGGACGGCACCCACGTCGTGACCAGCAGTGGAGGCGACAACGGCTACCTGATCCACGTCTGGAACCTGCGGCTGATCCGCCACCAGCTGGCCGAGCTGGGCCTGGACTGGGACCTGCCGCCGTATCTGCCTCCCCCTGCGGAACCGTCCGCTCCATCCGCTGCTCCGAACCAGATGCAGGTTGTGGGATTAGAGCTGGCCACCGACCCCGTGAAGTGGAAGGAACACGAGCGGGCCCACACCCTGTTGAAGCTGACGGCGAACGCGTTCGATGCGGCCGCACATGCTCGCCTGGGGGCGCTGCAGCTGCAAGACAGCCACTTCGCCCAGGCGTTTGCTCATCTCAGTGCTGCGGTTACGTTGCAGCCCGACCACCTGGCGGCTCGTCAGGACCGGGCCCGGGCCGCCTGGCGCCTGAGCCGCTGGGCCGAGGTCGTCACGGACGCCGACGGGGTGCTTCGGCAACAGGCCAACCAACCCAACGCACGGTTCCTGCGCGGTCAGGCGTACCAGAAGCTCGGTCGCCACACTGAGGCCGTGGCCGACTTCACGGCACTGCTCCTCGTTTATGCCCAGGACCCGAACCTGTACGAACTGCGGGCCAACAGCTACGAAGCTTTGGCGAAAAAGGCCGAGGCAGCTGCTGATCGGCGAAAGGCCCTGGAGGTGTCCAAACCAAACGACCTCAATACCCGTGCCTGGCGTCTGGTCACCGGCTGGGCAGGCGGCCGCGACCCGGCCCGGGCCTTAGAGTTGATCACCCAGGCGATCCAGAAGGAGCCGAACAACGCCTCTTACCTCAACACCCTCGGTGTGGTGCAGTACCGCCTCGGCCGGTACCAGGAAGCGGTCGCCACCCTGGAAAAGAGCCTCGCCGCTGGCGCAGGCCAGGCCGAGGCGTTCGACCTGTTCTTCCTGGCCATGTGCCACCAGCGGCTCGGCGATGCCAGGAAGGCCAACGACTGCTTCGACCGGTCCCGCGCGTGGTGGCACCAGCACAACGAGCTTCCGCCGCAAGACGTCGCGGAGCTGAAGGCGTTCCAGGCCGAGGCCGAGACGGAACTCAAACGCTTGCCAAGGATCCCCGAATGACCGCTGGACGGAGGAGACCGACTCGCCCCAATACCATGTCGAGGGGCCGATGCCCCCGACGGACATTGATCCAAGCAGCCACGGTGTGACTGAGGATCTTCGGCAGGATGCGCCTGCTCAAGTGCCACAGATCCTTGGTCCAAATGCGCTTGGCGTGGAAGCGCCCTGCCAGTTGACTGTTGACGGTCGCGATCAACCAGTGCAGGCGACGCAACACGCGCGAGCGCTCCGGCTGCGGGTCGCGTTTCTTGATCTGGTACGGGGCCAGCAGGCGGATGCCGCCCTGGGCCAGTTCCTCCATCAGGGATGGCGACCAACAGTCGCGGTCGCCAATGCCGACGCTGTCGGCAGGCGACTCCAGCTCCCATGCGACCTCCGTGCCGAAGGCAGCCTGCCCGGCAACGCGCTAACAGGCTCGCGTAGCCAGATTCGGAGCAGCTTGTTGGTGGTAGTCGGCAATGCAGAGAACTCAGTTGGCGGCATCGGCAACCTTTCGTGCCACGTCGCCAGCAACGTCGGTCCTCCGGTCATCGTAGATCAGCAGAGTCCGTAAATCCCGATGTCTGCTGAAGCGTTGCACGGCCCGCACATCGCCACCCGTGAGATCGAGTGCGTCGGTGATGGCGCTGTGCCGGAGAGCATGGGGCCAGGTCTTCAAGCCGACGGCTGCACCCAGTCGGCGCACAATTTGGTACAAGGCTGACCCGGTGAGGCGTCCGTCACCTTTCTTTGCCCGGTCGAGACTCGTGAAGAGTGGACCTGGCGTTGCCCCACGAACCTGGAGCCAATCCCACAGTGCCCTTCGAGTCGGCGCGGGGAGGCTCAGCTTCTCCTTGCTAGTTCGCCCTTTGCCCAGAATCATCACCGTTGCGCCCTCCAGGTCCAGGTCTTCCATATCCAGCCCGACCACTTCCTTGCGGCGCAGCCCAAGATCATAGAGGAGACGCAGGAGAGCCCAGTCGCGCAGCCCCTTTGCATCTGTCCGACGGGCCAAAATACTCAGCATCCGTCGGAAGCCGTCCCGCCCCGGTCCGCGCGTGTCCCGGTACGGTTCGGAGCGCAGCCCTTCGACTTCCAACGACCAGCCGACCAGGCCCAGCGTCCGGCCCAGCTTGAGCAGCGAGCGCAGGGCCGCCAGCCGGCGGTTCACCGTGGCGGCCGCCAGGCCGCGGCCGAGCAAGTCGGCCTTGTAGCCCAGAGCCCGTTCGTTGGCGGCGCCCGGACCGCAGGCGAGCCACTGCTGCGCGGCCTCCGGCGCGGAGGCCGCGCCCACGAAGGCGGCAAAGTCGGCCAAGTCCTGGCGGTAGGCACGCACCGTCTGCGGGCTGCGACCGGCCAGAAAAGCGGCCAGCAGCCGCTGCCCCGGTCCGGCGGCAGCCAAGGTCTCAGGCTAAGAGGCAGGCAGCAGCATCGGCAGTAAGATCGGCTCCGTCATGACCACTCCCTGAATGTCGAACCCGTGGAAACAAGCCAGGCAAGTGAGAGCGAGAGCATGGATCAAGGTCATCCTCCCTTCCGGAACAGCCGACCCATTGCCCATCCGGGCCTGAGCCCTGCTCCTGCTCGGCGGTGGCGGAGCACGGAGGCTGCCGAGGGCAGTGGTTCCCGCTCTGTCTGCGGGAGGGCCCCTCGATCCCAAGGGCCGAGAGTCCGTGCGGGAACTCTGCCTTGGCTCGACGCAACGGGGCGCGGCCGTTCCCGGGGCCGCAGCCTTGGCTTTCAGTTTGAGACACCCGGGCGCTTGTGTAGACCTTGCTAGCTCGATGCGGAGTGACCGGGCGGAAGCAGAGGGGAGCGTAGGCAGCTTCGACCGCACCGCGTCCGGGGCGTGCTGTTGCCGACGACGGACCGGTTCCGATCCCTACGGCCGAGGACTTGCCGCCGCTGGCGGACGATCGCACCAGTGGTCCCCAGAGCTTTGGTTCCCCTTTCTCCCTACCACCCTCGCAGGGCCAACTGGAGAGCGCGACGGAAGTCTTGCGCTTGCAAACGTTTGAGAGCGATTGCGAGAGGATGATAGTAGATGATACTGAAGAGGCCCCTCCCGGATTCGAACCGGGGATGGCGGATTTGCAATCCGCCCGACTACGGATACAAGTAACGAGGCTGAAAGCACTTCCGACTACCGCCATTCTCGGTTTGCACACGGGTTTGCACAAGATGTCCTGAACCAGCGCCTCGACGCTCCCGCGCCGTCCTTCGCGACCTACCCGGAACTAGCTTGCGTACTCGACGCCTGGCCGACACTGCCTCCAGCGATCCGCCGCGCCATCCTGGCTCTGATCGACAGCTCCAAGTAGTGCGGGTCGAAAGCCTCGGCTCAACGGGCCGTCCCAGAGAGAAGGGGCGGCCCGTTTGTTTCCAGACCCCATCAGTCCTAACCTGTGTGGGTTTACACTTTGCATTCCAGATGTAGAATGATCCCCAATCGGGACGACCGACTAGCTATCGGCCGGCTTGCCCGGCCGCTCGGGGTTGCAGACTCCTCCACAGGCCGGGCAAGCAACACCCGTTTGGAGTCTGCGCCTTCGAGTCTGCGTCATGCTGGAGCACCTATTCGAGTCTGATTCCCCTCTCCCTTCGATGGGAACCATTGACTGCTGCTTGGTCATCCGGACTGCAAGCGATCGGGCGTACGAGTGTGCCCGCAGGGCCTCGTTTCTTTACTGCTCCATCGAGGACTGGGCGGGCCGAGATCGGCACGCCCCATGGGCTGCCGAGACGGTGACACAGAGATTCGTGGACCTCGGCAGAGCACATCTCGAAACAATCCTAACCGTAGCGGAGGATCCCAGCGTCCGCTCGATCTTGGGTGCGCCCCGGAAGCGGAAGTTTCGAGGCTGGCCAGGCAAAGAGTATCCAAACGCTCATCAGGCTGCCTTTGAAGCGGCCCACATCCTGTACTGCAAAGTCCGTAAGGCCTTGTGCTTGTCCGAGAAACAACGCCGTTATGTCGCCCGTCTTTTTATGCCCGACGACCTATCGCTAGAGGATTCTAGACGCCTGCACAAGAGACTGACCTGGCTCACGGAAAGTTTCCAGAGACAGCACAGTCGTGTTGTCCGTGCCGTACTGACCCTTCCTAATCCGTGCAAAGCACTGGACGCGACCTCTGAGGAGGTCGAACGAGAGTTCGCTAAATCCATCCGAAATATAGGGATGCTGGCGTATTCTCGGTCTCAGCTGTTATCCTCGACGAACTCTTTGCAGGCCAAGCAACGGCGATCGAAGGACCCCAGTAACAGCTTTCGCCGCGTCGGAGCTAACTGGGACGTCTGTTTCGAGACCGAGCGAGGACAGTTTCCAGCAGCCAGTCACTCTGCACTAGCCGTTGTCGTGAAGCTCCTGGCCAAGCCAAATCACCCCCTTGACCTTAAGGAATTGGTTGAGGAAGAAACCCGGCAGCTGCTGGAACGCCCTAGCTCGCAAGAAGACGTGATCGACCCGCCCGGCATGAGAGACCTGGAGCTCCGTTACAGGGAACTGCAAAAGGATCGAGATAGCCCTGATCTCCTCGTCCGCGAAGAATATGAAAGGGAGATAAAAATCATTACGGCCGAGCTGGAGAAGGCCATAGGTCCGGGAGGCCGCAAGCGGAAGCTGGGGCGCTCCACCCACGATCGAGTTTGGGACGCACTAACCAAGAACCTCAGGCGTCTGTGTCGCCGGTTGAGAGACCAGTCCATGCCCAACCTGGCGGCGCACCTGAAAAGCAGCATACAGATCGACCAGCCCACCATCACCTACAACCCGCCCAGTGGCATGCCGACCTGGCAAATCGAGCAGTAACGTACCTCTTCCTTGAAAAAAGCGCACGGACATCAAATGTCCGGCCCGCGGACATCAAATGTCCGGCAGTAAGAGTGAAGGTCGAAACTGACTTGGCCCGTTCCAGGGTTGGGAGGGTTCTCTGTGCCTGCCACTCCTGCGTCGCCGGATGAAACTGATTACCGGAACTGGCCCCTGTACTGGTTCGCCAAGCTGGAAAAGGCCGTCGAGGGAGGCGATCACCAAGACGCTGCTGAGGCTCAGCGTCGGCTGGCCCGGCTGGGTGTCCGTGTGAAGTATGGCCGCCCCCGCTTCCGGAAAGGGGTGAAACATGCCAGTTAACCCATCCCTGAAACTCCAGGAAGCTCCCGTCCCCGAGCAAGACGCCCTGAAGACCTCTGCTCCAACCTTTGAGCCCCTATTGGTCTCGGCCGAAGTGGCCGGCCCGATGTGTGGGCGTTCGGAAGCCAGTTGGTGGCGCGACCACGCCGCCGAACGCATCCCGGCCCCCGTCCGGTTGGGTGGCCGGACCCTCTGGCGTGTTGAGGAACTGCGCCGCTGGGTCGAGGCAGGCTGTCCCGGACGCCGGACCTGGGAGTTCCTGGAGAAGTCCCGCCGGAAGTGACCACCGCGAACGCGCACAGGAAAACACGAGAGGGGGTAAAACGCCGACCGCCAGGTGGTGCTGGCGGCGGCATCGAGGCAATCAGGATGCTTCCATTATGGACGGAAAAACTGAAGGCTGCAAGGCAGCGCACGCAGCCTGGGAATGCCGAGCGGAGGACTTGGCCGAATGGGCCTGGAACCGACTTGTCAATCGCGCTGACGTCTGGGGCGGTTACCGCCCGATGCATGAACGCGGCAAGGAGTACCGCCAGCAAGACGGCACCATCGCCAAGCTGGGCCCGACGACGACCCGCCCTCCCGTCAAGCAACGGGGCAAGGTGCTGCTCTCCAAAAACACGCTCGTGCGGCACTTCCGAGCCTGGGACGCCGAAGACATCGTTGGCTTGCACAGCACCAGCTCCGACAACACTTCGCTGTGGGGCGCCCTCGACATTGACCACCACGGTCCCTGTAGCTCACGCCCCGAGCTGAACCTGGCGGCCGCCCTCGGCTGGTACGCCAGACTCGTCGGGCTCGGTTTCGCCCCGCTGCTCATCGATAGCAATGGTCGCGGCGGCTACCACCTGCGCACGCTTTTCGCGAGCCCCGTGCCGACTCCACGAGTTTTTGCCTTCTTGAAGTGGCTTATCAGCGACTATCGCGCGTACGGCCTGTTGGCACCGCCCGAAATCTTTCCCAAGCAACCACGCATTGAGTCAGGGCGATTCGGTAACTGGCTGCGACTCCCCGGACGCCACCATACCCGCGAATACTGGAGTACAGTTTGGAACGGCTCGGCCTGGTTGGAGGGCGAAGCGGCCATCGCTTACATGCTCGCTCTCGGAGCGGACGATCCCGCTCGTGTCCCACTCGTGTGCTCGCCTCCGCAACGCTCGGCCTGGCAACAACCCACCGTGACAGCCAGGCAATCCGGTCGAGACAGCATGGCACTTGACGACGACCTTTCAGCACGCATCACCGCCTACGCGGCCAAACTGCCGCACCGAGCCGAGGGGCAAGGGCGTGATGATGTTGCCTATCTCTTCGCCTGTTTCCTGATCCGTGACTTGCAGCTGCCCGACGACGTTGCCCTGACATGGTTGGAGCAGTGGGACGCTGGTAACTCCCCGCCGAAAGGCACGGACCGCCTACGCGAGATCATCAAGAGCGCCCACGCCTATGGCAAACGCACTTACGGATGTGGCAAACGCAATTTTCGTCGGTCGACTCGGCAACACGGGCTCAGGGAAATTCGATTCTCCGTGAGGCTGTAATGGACAACCACTGGACACTAAATATCTCCGCACCGACCAACGGTCGGGTCCACCAGGCCACGGTAACTGTCCTCAACGATGACGGGACGATCCGGTTCACGGATAAAGCAGACCTGATGGGAGTCCGTGAACGCAAGAAGCTAGCACAGCGGTTGGCCGAACGCCTCCAAGCGTCGGTCCCCGACCTCGAAGCAACCATCGAGAGTGGCTGGGCCTCTGCCCTCAATGACCACCGTGAGCAACAGCGGCAGAATCTTGGGCCGGCCCCCGATGCGACCAATCAAATTACCGCGCTCGTCCTGGACGGCTTCCCGGATGCCATTCGCCGGCCACTGTGCTTGGTGCGTGAGCATGCCTATGCCGCGGTGCCGTTGTGCATCCAGGTGACGACGCAGCAGACGGTCGATCCGCAGACCGGAGCCGTGACCCGTTTCGACCCGCCGCGGGTGGAGCACTTGACGACGATGGCGATCGTCCGCAGCGATGGGGTGGTCTTCCTGGACGCCGGTATCCCCGAGGCCAAGCCGATGTCCGAAGTGGGCGTGACGGTCTCGCTGCCCACCGAGCTGCCACCGGACCGAGCCTGGAGCGGAGCCGGATTAAAACGTTTTCTGGCCGGTGAACGTCCTGGTCCCGCCGAAGTATTCGACCGGATGAAGCAGGTTGTGAACCGCTTTATGGACTTCCGACGCAGCCTGGCGTCGCAGGAAGTGCTATGCGAGCTGACTGCGTGCTACATCCTGGGCACGTACCTGCTCGATGCCTTCAGTGTCATCGGCTACCTATGGCCCAATGGCGACAAGGGAGCCGGCAAGACCAATTACTTATTCGTGGTGACGGAGTTGGCCTACCTTGGCCAGGTCATCCTCGCCGGCGGCTCCTACGCGAGCTTGCGGGATCTGGCGGACTATGGGGCCACCCTGGCCTTCGATGACGCCGAGGGCATTATGGATGTCCGCAAGGCCGATCCGGATAAGCGGGCCCTGCTGCTGGCCGGCAATCGCCGTGGGGCCAGCGTCACCGTTAAGGAACCGGCTGGCGACCGCGGTTGGGTAACGCGCTATATCCACGCTTTCTGTCCTCGTCTCTTCTCCGCTATACGGCTGCCGGACGAGGTTCTGGGTAGCCGGACGATCATTGTCCCACTGGTCCGCAGTGCGGACGAGCACCGTGCCAAAGCAAGCCCGCTCGACCATACCACTTGGCCCTGTGACCGGCGCAGGCTCCTCGACGATCTTTGGGCAGTCAGCTTGGCGAATCTGCCGAAGCTCCGAACCTACGATGCCCAGGCGGCCGGCCGTGCGCGTCTGAGCGGTCGGGATTTGGAACCGTGGCGGTCGATTCTTGCCGTCGCCCTCTGGCTCCAAGAGGAGCATGGGGTTGAAGAGCTTTTCCAGCGTATGGAAGAACTCTCGGTCGTGTACCAGACCGAACGCGGCGATCTGGAAGCCCGCGATGCAACCCGCCTCGCGATTCGGGCCTTGCAGCAGATGGCGAGCGGCCATGCGGGCAACAGAGCGTTCGACTTCACCCCCACCGAGTTGGCGAAGTGCATGAATGACCTGGCACACGATGACGACCAAGCGGATGACGATGGGGAGTTTACCAACGCTCGCAAAGTGGGCTGGTTGCTCAAAAAGCTGCGCATCAAACGCGCGACCGGCGACGGAAAAAACCGCCGCTGGACCATTGCGGCGGATGAGCTCAAGACCCTGGCTCAGGCCTATGGGATGTCCGATCCGCCAAAGGGGCCTGGAGGCCGAGATACCAATGACGGTGCTGACGTTTTGACGTTCTAGACGTTCTTGACGTTTTGCGGGAGAGATTCCGATAGCGCACGCCCGCCCTGGGATGATGAGTTCAAAATCTCGGAAACAAAACGTCAAGAACGTAAGAAACGTCAAAATGTCAGTACCAAGAAGGCACAGCGATGGCGCACTCGGAACCGCATTGGTTGCTCGCAAGTCTGCAACAGCGTGGATTTTGCGTGCGAGCGGAGGGCGAGAGGCTGCATGTGTGGCCGGCGAGCAAGCTAACCGCTTCCGATCGCGAGGACATCCGGATCTTCAAGGATGAAATGCTGGAATCTCTCCAAGAGAATGCCAATGCTAGGGAATAGGATGCCCGACCCACCCGCTGAGTTCCTGGTCCGCTTGCGTGCTCTGCCTGACCGCGTGCCGGGCCCCGTGCGGCTAAGGCGAGCGCTCAAATGCCTGCTCCGGTCCTTCGGGTTGCGAGCGGTCCGCGTCGAGCCGCTGCCAGCCGAGCCAGGAGCTAGCCAAGCCGCTGCGGACGCGGCTCCTGCGAGCGTAGGCAATCCCTGAACCTCTTGGGAGGAACTCTGATGAATCCCTCGAAACGACCGAGTCTTCGTGAAGCTGTTCGGCGCGGCCTGGCCCTCAAACAGCAACAACAAGCGGCCGCCGGTGCCGTGCAGGCTCCTGCGGCACCCAAGCAGCGCTCGCCCAGCAGAAGACTACCGCCGCCTCCGTTCGTGCGTTTCGAGAAGTTGATAGTTCGCTGTGGTCACCAGATCGATTTCGGCCTCTGGGAAGACGCCCAGGACAGGTTCCGCGAGGCCCGGCGGCAGAAGAAGAGGGGGCAGCTCTGTCCGGTCTGCCAGGAGCAGAAGCAGTGGCAGGAACAGGAAGCTGCCCGGCAGCGACGGTCCGAGAAGCACAAGGCCAGGGAGAAGCAGCCACGGCTGCCGGACGGGGCTACCTTCCACGTTGTTTACGATGCGGCGGCGACAGAGTGGTCCGGCATCCTGACGGTGGGATCCGCGACCTTCACGGCCAGGGCAGGCGCCGTTTTCCGCCTGCTGCGGGACTTGGATCGCCTCTGTCGCGCTGCGCTTCCGGGCAACGCCCTGCCCGCACCTGCCGGTGCCCAGCCGGCCCCCGCGGAGC
>JBGQLF010000001.1:0-33494 GCA_041499985.1 Gemmataceae bacterium | reverse complement strand
CGCTGTGGTACAACGACTTCTTCGGCGCGCAGACCGTGGCGGTCCTGCCGTACGAGCAGTACCTGAAGCGCTTCCCGGCTTACCTCCAGCAATTGACGATGGAGAGCAACGGTAAGCACGTCACGCTGGATGGAACGGAGGTCACTTACCAGACCGGGCCGATCTACTGGGGGGAGCCGGGCACTAACGGCCAGCATTCCTTCTACCAGCTGATCCATCAGGGGACCAAACTCATCCCCTGTGATTTTATCGCGTTTGCCCAGCCGCTTAACCCGCTCGGCCGCCACCACGACCTGCTCCTGGCCAACGTGTTTGCCCAGGCGGAGGCGCTGGCCTTTGGCAAAACGTCCCAGGAGGTTCAGGCCGAAGGCACGCCGTCCTGGCTGGTGCCACACCGCACCTTCGAGGGCAACCGTCCGTCCAACACCCTCCTGCTGGAGCGGCTGACCCCGGCGGCGCTGGGGAAACTCGTCGCGCTGTACGAACAAAGCGTTTTCACCCAGGGTGCCATCTGGCAGATTGACTCGTTCGACCAGTGGGGGGTCGAGTTGGGCAAGGTGCTCGCCCAGCGCATCGTCCCCGAAATCGAGAGCCAGGCCGAGTTCCAACTCAAGCACGATAGTTCAACCAACGCCCTGATCCGGCGCTACCGGAAACTCAAGGAGGCGTCATCATGACCATCGGTTTCGACCAGCCGCTGTACATCCTGCCCTTCGACCAGCGCGAATCCTTCCAGACGAAGATGTTCGGCTGGGAGGGCGCCTTGAGCGCCGCGCAGACGGCGGAGATCGCCGCCGCCAAACAGGTGATCTACGACGGTTTCCAGGCCGCCATCGCGGGCGGGGCGCCGAAGGAGCACGCCGCCATCCTGGTGGACGAGCAGTTCGGTGCCGCCATCCTGCGTGACGCCGCCCGCCAGGGCTACATGACTGCGTGCCCCGCCGAGAAGAGCGGGCAGAAGGAGTTCGACTTCGAGTACGGGGAGGAGTTCGCCCGTCACATCGAGGCGTTCAACCCCACCTTCTGCAAAGTGCTGGTGCGCTACAACCCGGAGGGCGATAAGGCCCTGAACCGGCGCCAAGCGGCGCGGTTGAAGCGGCTGTCCGATTACCTGCACGGCAGCTGCCGGCGGTTCATGGTCGAACTGTACGTGGACGCGGAGCCCGCGCAAATGGAGGGGTTTCACGGCCGAAAGAACGCTTACGAACTGAACCTGCGCGGACTCACGGTGCGAACCTTTCACGAACTCCAGGACGCGGGCGTTGAGCCGGACGTCTGGAAGGTCCAGGGCCTGGACCGCCGCGAGGACTGCGTGAACCTCGTCGTGGCGGCGCGGCGGGGTAACCGAAGCCGCGTGGGTTGCATCATCCTGGGCGGCGGGGAGGACGAACCAAAGGTGCGTGAGTGGCTGGCGACGACGGCATCCGTACCGGGGTTCATCGGCTTCGCCGTGGGCCGCACCACCTTCTGGGACGCGCTGGTTGACTGGCGGGCGAAACGAATCGTGCGCGCGGGGGCCGTTGCGGAGATTGCCCGGCGCTACCGGGAGTGGGTTGACATCTTTGAAAAGGCACGGCTCTTGCCTGCTGAGTCAGTACGTCTGACCCGTCAGGCACTTAGCCGCTGGGAAAATGAGTGCGGACATCGTTAAGGGAGGCCAGTGCCTCATGAATGGCGTCTGTCGGTGTAGACGCGATTGACTGTCAACTGGGTGCGCGGGGGATCTCAGCGGTACCGTGTCACTGGCGATTGCAACTCGACAAGCTGAGGGAAGAAGTGTAAGGGAGAGGATCGAATGGAAACGAGGGCAGCCACGCGCACGAACGTCTGCAACGTCTTGATTATCGGCTCCGGGGCGGCGGGGCTGCGCGCGGCTATCGCCGCCCATCAGGCGGGCGTCAAAGCCTTGGTCATTGGGAAGCGGCAGCGCCTTGACGCTCACACCGTACTCGCCGCTGGCGGTATCAATGCCGCGCTGGGCACGCGTGATCCCGAGGACTCGTGGCAGCAGCATTTCGCCGACACGCTGAGGGAAGGCTATTGCCTGTCCGACCCGCGCGTCGTCGAACTGATGGCCCGTGAGGCGCCGCAGGCGGTGGAGGAGCTTGCCGCCTGGGGCTGCCGCTTCGCCCGCACGCCGGAGGGCAAGCTCGATCAGCGCTTTTTCGGAGCCCACAAGTACCGCCGTACCTGCTACGCGGGCGATTACACCGGGCGTGCCATCATCCAGGCGCTGGCCGGTAAGATTGACGAACTGCACATCCGGGTTTTAGAAAACCAGTACGTGTCCCGCTTGCTGGTCCGTGATGGCGTTTGCTTCGGCGCGTTGGCCTTCGACCTCGCTTCCGGGGAGCGAACGGCCCACCTGGCAGACGCCGTCATCCTGTGTACCGGCGGCCATACCCGTGTTTGGCGCCGGAGTTCTTCGCGCCGCGATGAGAACAATGGCGACGGCATGTACCTGGCCCTGCAAGCCGGCTGCCGGCTCGCCGACATGGAGATGGTCCAGTTCCACCCCACGGGAATGGTCTGGCCCGAGGAGATGCTTGGCACGTTGGTGACCGAAGCCGTGCGGGGCGAGGGCGGCCGGCTGTTCAACGCCGTGGGAGAGCGTTTTATGGAGCGCTACGACCCTGAACGGATGGAACTCTCCACCCGCGACCGGGTCGCGCTGGCCAACTACACGGAGATCATGGAAGGCAGGGGTGGCGCACACGGGGGCGTTTTCCTCGACATCTCGCATCGCGAGAAGGACTACATTCTTGAGAAGTTGCCGCGTATGTACCGCCAGTTTCTTGAGTTCCAGATGCTCGATATCTCCCGCGAGCGGATGGAAGTCGCGCCCACCGCCCACTACTCGATGGGCGGTGTCGTTGTCGATCCCGCCACCCACGCGACTGACGCGCCGGGGTTGTACGCCGCCGGCGAGGTCACGGCAGGCCTGCATGGCGCCAACCGGCTCGGCGGCAACTCGCTGACCGAGACCCTGGTCTTTGGACGCCGGGCCGGCGAGGCGGCGGCGGCTTTCTCCCGGGCCTGTGAGGCCCAGGTCCGCTCCCGTGAGGCGGTCAAGGAGGCTGACGACGAACTCAACAGCCTCATTGGCAACGGACGCGAGTTCGCCCGGCCCTTGCAACGGGCCTTGCGCAATGCGATGTGGGAGTGCTGTGGCGTGGTCCGCACCGAGCAAGGCCTGGCACAGGGCTTGGCCAAAGTGGCCGAACTGAAAGCGGCGCTGCCTTACGTGGACGTCCGTCCGACCTCTGAGGGTTATGACGACCTTGCCCATGTGCTGGACCTGCGTGCCTCACTGCTCAGCGCTGAGGCCAGCCTGCTCGGGGCCAGCGCCCGGCGGGAGACACGAGGCGCGCACCACCGCAAAGATTATCCCAACCAGGAACCGGCCTTGCGCGTCAACTTCCTCCTCAAGCTCGACTCTGACGGCCGCCTCACCGTATCCAGCCAGCCGGTTCCGCCGGTCCCAGATCACTTGGAAGAATGGGCACGCGATAGTGGAACCATCGAACTGAAAGGGCGGCTCTTGGAGTAGAGCGAGATTCAGCTCGAAAGCGAAGAGACGCGCGCGACAGCCGTGGCCGAGATTGCCCGGCGTTATCGGGAGCAAGTGGACATCTTTGAGTCCGCCAGACGATCGAAGGGAAGCTAGAAATCAGGAGACGACATGGACCACCAACCCGAACACGATCTGTCCCATCGACAAGAGCGCGAACACAAGAAAGAGGAGCACAAGCACCCCGAGCCCGGCAGGTTTCTCAGTTCCATCCACCCCGCCTGGTATGTCGTGGTGGCGGTGATTTCGATTGGCGCCGCGGTGCTAATCTGGACCTTCCTTCCATGGTGAGGTCATCGACGATGTACAACCAGACTGTCCAGCGGATACTCACGATCAACACCGGCTCTTCCAGCCTCAAGGTTGCCCTGTTCGAGATGGGGCGGGGAGAAACGCGGATTCTCTCTGGGGAGGTTGAGCGGATCGGCGCCCCCGAGGGGCGCTTGCGTCTCACGGACGCCCACGGCGTTACCTTGATGGACCAGAGGAGCGACCTTGCCGATCACGGCGCCGCCCTGGATGCAGTGCTGGCCTGGCTGCGACAGCACCGTCCGGAGCTTGCAGCCCTCGACGCGGTGGGGCACCGGGTGGTGCATGGGGGCATCCACTACCAGGAGCCTCAGCGGATCACTCCCGAGTTCATCGCCATCCTCCAGGGAATGGTGCCGATCGCACCCGATCACTTGCCCCAGTCCATCCGGGCGATGCAGGTCGCGGTCAAGGCCTATCCGAACCTTCCACAAGTGGCTTGCTCCGACTCTGCGTTTCACCGGCATATGCCCCGGATCGCGCAACTTTACCCGCTGCTCCGGCACTTCGCTGACGAGGGTTTGATCCGCTACGGGTTTCACGGACTGTCCTACGAATATATCCTGCAAGAACTCCGCACGATGGCTCCGAAAGAGGCGGAAGGCCGTGTCCTCATTGCGCACCTCGGGAACGGGGCGAGCATGGCGGCGGTGCGCGGCGGGATCGGCATCGATACGACCATGGGTTTTACGCCCGCTGGCGGCCTCATGATGGGCACCCGCACTGGCGACCTCGATCCCGGCGTTCTCTTGTACCTGCTGGCCGAACGGAAGATGACGCCAGCCGCGCTGAACGAACTGGTCAACCGGCAGGCCGGGCTTCTCGGCGTCTCGGGGATCAGCGCGGACATGCGCGACCTGCTCGAAAGGGAATCCACGGACGGGCATGCCGCCGAAGCCGTCGGGCTGTTCTGCTACCAGGCCAAAAAATACCTCGGTGCCTTGGCCGCGGTCCTGGGCGGCCTGGACACCTTGGTCTTTACCGGAGGAATTGGGGAACACGCCGCCTCCGTGCGCCTGCGCATCTGTGAGGGCCTGGAGTTTCTCGGCATCCGGATTGATCCGCGCCGCAACGAAACGCACGCGCCCGTCATTTCGCCGGAAGGCAGCTCGGCAACTGTGCGTGTCATGCGAACCGATGAAGACCTGATGATTGCCCGGCACACCAGGGAGTTGATGGAGAAGAGCCATTAGTGGTCGGTGTTGGCCTCAGAGGGAAACGGACCGGTCGTCTCCACCCGACACGAAGCAAAGCCCGCGAAGGAGGACATGATGGCAAACCTCGATCCGAACCGCTTGCGAGACATGGACCGCTACTGGCAGGCGGCCAATTACCTGACGATCGGCCAAATCTACTTGCAGGAGAACCCCCTGCTGCGCGAGCCGCTGCGGCCGGAGCATATCAAGCCGCGGCTGCTCGGACACTGGGGAACCTCGCCCGGCCTCAGCTTCATCTACGTACACCTGAACCGCCTGATCCAGGACACCGACGCCGACGTGATCTATCTGACCGGCCCGGGACACGGCGGCCCCGCGCTCGTCGCCAACGCCTACCTGGACGGGACCTACTCCGAGATCTACCCGGAGGTGTCGCAGGACACGGCGGGCCTGCGCCGCCTCTTCCGTCAGTTTTCAACGCCAGGCGGCATCCCGAGCCACGACAGTGTCACGACCCCCGGTTCCATTCATGAGGGCGGCGAACTCGGCTACGTCCTCGTGCATGCTTTCGGCGCCGTCTTCGACAACCCGGACCTCATCGCCGTTGCCGTCGTCGGGGACGGTGAGGCGGAGACGGGACCGCTCGCAGGCTCCTGGAAAAGCGTCAAGTTCCTGAACCCCGTCCGCGATGGCGCCGTGCTGCCCGTCCTGCACCTGAACGGCTACAAGATCTCCGGACCCACCGTGCTGGGCCGGGATCGCGATGAGGACGTCCAAAAGCTCCTCGAAGCCCACGGTTACGAGGTCCATTGGGTCGAGGGAGTCGATCCCTTGCCCATGCACCAGGCGTTCGCCGCGACCCTGGACACCTGCTACGCGAAAATCCGGGCCATCCAGGCCGAGGCGCGGGCCGAGGGTTTTTCAAAGCGGCCGACATGGCCCGGCCAACCCACCGCAGCCGCGATCGCGGAGGAAGTGAGTGCCGAGGGCTTCTCGAAGCAAAAAGCCTGGCCGGTCATCGTGCTGCGCAGCCTTAAGGGGTGGACCGGGCCGAAGGTCGTTGATGGCCTGCCGGTGGAGGGAACGTTCCGGGCCCATCAGGTGCCACTGCCCAACGTGAGGAAGAACGCCGACCACCTCAAGATGTTGGAACAGTGGATGCACAGCTACCGGCCGGAGGAACTCTTCGATAAGAACGGCCGGCTTGACCCCAAGCTGGCCGCTCTCGCCCCCAAGGGCGACCGGCGAATAGCCGCCAACCCCCACGCTAACGGCGGCAAGCTCACCGTGGACCTCGACCTCCCCGATTTCCGCGGCTACGCGATCCCCGTCACGAAGCCTGCCACCGAACGGCACGAATCGACACGCCAGCTGGGCATGATGATGCGCGACATGTTCAAGGGGACCGTGAAACCAAAGCACTTCCGGCTCTTCTGCCCCGACGAAACGCACTCGAATCGGCTGGGCAACGTCTTTGAAGTCGAGAACCGCTGCTCGGTCGGAAAGATCATTCCGATTGACGACCACGTGGCACCGGACGGCCGGGTCATGGAAGTGCTCAGCGAGCACCTCTGTCAGGGCTGGCTGGAGGGCTACGTCCTGACCGGACGCCACGGCCTCTTCGCCACCTATGAAGCGTTCGCGATGGTGTCGGCCTCGATGACGGTCCAGCACACCAAATGGTTGGAAAAATCCCTCGACCTCTCCTGGCGCATCCCCGTCCCGTCGCTGAACATCCTGTTGACCTCGACCTGCTGGCGCAACGACCATAACGGCTTCAGCCACCAGGGTCCCGGCCTGATCGACACGGTGCTGGCCACGAAGGGGACGGTGGCCCGCATCTACCTGCCGCCGGATGCCAACTGCCTGCTGTCCGTGGCCGACCACTGCTTCCGCAGCCGGAATTACGTCAACCTGATCGTCATCGACAAGCAGCCGCAGCTCCAGTGGCTCGACATGGACGCGGCCGTCAAGCATTGTGCCGCTGGTGCGTCGATCTGGCCCTGGGCGAGCAACGACCAGGGAGGCGAGCCGGACGTTGTGCTGGCTTCGGCCGGAGACATCCCGACCCTGGAAGTGGTGGCGACGGCCTGGCTACTCCGCAAGCACGCCCCGAGCCTGAAGGTCCGGGTGGTCAACGTCGTGGACCTCATGTGCCTTCCGCCCCCGGTCATTCATCCGCACGGCCTGGAGGAGGCCAAGTTCATCGAACTTTTCACGGAGGCCAAGCCGGTCGTTTTTGCCTTCCACGGCTACCAACGGGCGGTCCACGCGATCATCCACGGCCGGACGAACACGGAACGCTTCCACGTGCGCGGCTTCATCGACGAGGGGACGACGACCACGCCCTTCGACATGGTTGTCCGCAACAAAATGAGCCGCTTTCACCTGTGCATGGAGGCGCTCCGGCGGTCCGGTTACCCGCAAGCCGGACCGCTCACGGAATGGTGTCAGGAAATGCTGGCCAAGCACCAGACCTACACGCGCGAGCATTTCGAGGACATGCCGGAAGTCCGCGACTGGGTTTGGACCAATGTATAACGGCGCGCTCAAAAATAGATTGATCGTTTTGCCAATTACCACTATCAGTGCAAGGATCGGCGAGAAAAACCGCGAAAGCTCCCGTTATCACTCGGCGTACCAAATGGCCAACTTGTTTTTGAGCATCTATAAGGGTTAGCGCAATGCAGGGGTTCTCTTCTTCGCCGACTTGCCGTCATGTTGGAGAGTTCAGACACCGTGAACATTAACTCACTCGCAATCTGGACCGTCGGCCACTCGACCCGTACGATCGAGGAGTTCATCGACACCCTGCGTCATAACGAGATCGAGATCCTCGTTGATGTGCGACACTTTCCCGGATCGCGCAAATATCCCCACTTCAACAAAGTCGCATTGCATGATGCCTTGGTCGCGACAGGTGTCCGTTACGAGCCCTTGGTCGAGCTTGGCGGGCGGCGGCCGGTCCACCGCGACTCGCACAACATCGCCTGGCGCAATGCGTCGTTCCGCGGGTATGCCGACTACATGGAGACCCAGCCATTTCGCGCTGGCATTGATCGCCTATTGGAAATCGCCCGCGCCGGCCGAACCGCGATCATGTGTTCCGAAGCGGTCTGGTGGCGCTGCCACCGTTCGATGATCGCTGACTATCTCAAGGCGATAGGCGTGCATGTCTTCCACATTTTGGGCACGAGGAAAGTTCAAGAGCATCCATATACTTCGCCGGCGCATCTGGTGGATGGACGCCTCTCATATGAAGCATTATCAGGGGTTGAAACACTACCATGAGCCAGCGCACTTTTTCGCTTGCGCCTGTGCCACCCTTCCGGCTGGATTTGACGGTCTGGGCGGTGCGCCGCCGCCCGGACAACGCGGTGGATCGCTGGGATGGACAAACCTACCGCCGGGCGCTCCTGTTGTCGCGTGGCCTCGTTGACGTCGCGGTCACTCAGGTCGAGCCCCCCAAAACGCCGCGGTTGCACGTTTCGGTCGAGGGCCAACCCCTCGGCTCCAAGGTGGAAGCCGCCGTGGCGTCAGCCCTGGAAAGGCTGCTCGGCCTGCGCATCGACCTGGCAGGGTTCTACCGGTGTTTCGCGCGGCAGGGGCAAATGGGGCGACTGGCACGCCGCTTTCGGGGCATGAAGCCGCCGCGCTTCGCCACCGTCTTCGAGAGCGTGATCAATGCGATTGTTAGCCAGCAGGTGACGCGGACTCTGGGCATTCGCCTCCTCAATCACTTGACCGTCAACTACGGCCTTGCTGTCCGTGAGGGAGACGCGGCCGCCCACGCTTTCCCTCGTCCAGAAGACCTGGCCGGCCTTTGCCCAGCCGATCTGCGGCGACTCGGGTTCAGCCAGCAAAAAGGCCGCGCGATGATCGAGCTGGCCAAGTCGATCACCGAGGGAGGTCTGGACCTGGAAGGGCTGGCGGAACTGCCCGATGAAGAGGCCGTCAGGTGTCTCCACGGCTTGCGAGGCGTGGGATCTTGGACGGCAGAATATGTCTTGCTGCGCGGCCTGGGACGGACTCACGTTTTTCCTGGCGGTGTCGCGGGTGCTCGCAACAACTTACAGCGCTGGCTGCACCTGGCTAGTCCGCTCGATGACGCTGCGGCTCGCCGCGTTCTGGAACGATGGCACCCCTATGGCGGGCTGATTTACTTTCACCTGCTGCTGGACCGGCTTGCGGAAGCCGGATTCTTGCAGCCAGGATCACCGCAGCCGCAAACAAGTGGCATTAACGATATCGACGTTCAGGACGCACTATTCACGGGAGGTCGTACCGATGGCACAGGACTTTAAAGTAGGTGATCATGTGGAGTGGAACTCGGAAGCGGGCCGAGTCCGAGGGACGATCAAGAAGAAAATCACCTCGGAAATCACGTTCAAGGGGTACAAAGTCCACGCCTCGAAGGAGGAGCCGCAGTATTTGATCAAGAGCGACAAGACCGACCACATGGCCATGCACAAAGGTTCGGCTCTTAAAAAGATCGGTAAAGTCAACAGCTGATCCAAAGAACCGCTGGCAGAATCGGAGGAAAGTAGATGGAGAGTCTACTGCCATGAGCCGCGGAACCTTTTTATTGGAGGCCATACCCCCCTTCCGGCTGGACCTGGCGGTCTGGACACTGCGCCGTCGTCCGCACAACGCCGTGGACCGCTGGGACGGAACGACCTACCGCCGGGTGCTGCCTTTGCCGGCCGGACCTGTGGAGGTGGCGGTGACCCAGGTGGCACCGCCCGAGGCGCCGCAGCTGCAAGTCGTGGTAGCAGGCCAACCGATTCGTGCCGCGATGCGGGTGGCCGTGACGGCGGCGCTGGAGCGGCTGCTGGGGCTGCGCATCGACCTGACGGAGTTCTACCAGTTCGCCGCGCACCAGCGGCACCTGGGGCAGCTGGCCCAGCGCTTCCGGGGTATGAGGCCGCCGCGCTTCGTTACGGTCTTCGAGGGGGTAATTAACGCAATTGCGTGCCAGCAGATGACGCTGACGCTGGGCGTTCGCCTCCTCAGCCGCTTGGCCGTGGCATGCGGCACCGCGTTCGGTGAGGGCGATGAGGCCGTTCACGCCTTCCCCCGCCCGGAGGATTTGGCCGGGCTGAGTCCCGAGGCCCTGCGGCAGCTCGGGTTCAGCCGCCAAAAGGGCCGGGCCATGATCGAGCTGGCCCAGTCGGTCGCCGAGGGGCGCGTGGACCTGGAAGGGTTGGCGACTCTGCCCGATGACGAGGTGATTGAGCGCCTCTGTGAACTGCGTGGCGTGGGACGCTGGACTGCGGAATACGTCTTGCTGCGCGGCCTGGGACGGGTCCACGTTTTCCCTGGCGATGATGTGGGCGCCCGCAACAACCTACGACGCTGGCTGCGCCTGAAGCGGACTCTCGACTACGAGGGGGTCCGCCGGGTTCTGGCCCGCTGGGGCGGCTACGCAGGACTTGTTTACTTTCACCTCCTGCTCGATCGCCTGGCGGAGGCTGGCTATCTGGGCGATACAAGTCCCCAGGAGCGGGACACCTCCGTCCATCGGCAGCAGAGCGATGCGGAAGTCTGAACGCACCGATCGCTGCGATTACCTCATGGCGAGGCTACCTACCATGTGTATTACATCAAGCAACCAGGAACGACGGGAACCATCCGAGCAGGAGAAGAACTTCGTGCCGACGGCGGACACCGCCCAGCAACCGCTTCCGGTGCTGTGTTCAGACAGGGATGTTGTTGATGAGGCCAGTGACGAATCCTTTCCAGCAAGCGACGCACCGAGTTGGACGGTTGTGACGGGCACCGGCACCCCCCACCAGCCAGGAAAAGGTTAACGCCCTGGGCCGGAGTGAGACAAGGCACGCGCTGCGGGCAGCCGCCCGTTGCTGCGTGTGGGATAACGAAGGCCTGCCAACGAAAAAAGTCGAACACAGATCGCTCGTTTCCATCAGCATTCTTCAAGGATTCTTGCAATGGCAATTCCGCATGCGAAATCTGGCGAAGTAATCGACCTTCGGTCCCCGAGCGAGGCCCTAGCACACGCGGTAACGAACACGCTACTGAAGACCGACAGGCTGGAGGTCATCCGCTTGGTAGTCCCCGCCGGCAAGGACATCCCGCCGCATCAGGTCGCGGGGGAGATCACGGTGCAGTGCCTGGAAGGCCGAGTCGCCTTCACGGCCGGCGGCGCCACCCGCGAATTGGCGGCTGGGCAGATGCTCTACCTCGCGGGCAACGAGCCGCATTCCCTCCGCGGTATTGAGGATGCCTCCGTCCTCGTTAGGATTTGAAGCTGTTCGGGGCTCAGGTCGCTCACCTCTCGAATGAAGGCCGCCAGACCGACCGTGACCCGAAGTGTTCGGTCGGGGCGGCGCAGCCCTGATGAAAAACTCAAGACAGGCTCGGCTCCTGGTCCTTGCGTTGCCGCTCCATTGCAATGCATTCCCGGAACGTCATCGGCGGCTTCCCGGATGAATTCTGCGGAGATTCCAGCGGGTGGGCTGTCTTTGGCGATGATGCGGCATCGGCCTCGATAACCGGGTCGGACACGGGATTTGCCTCCTGCCGCCGGCGGATGCGGGCGGTGACGGGCTCCTCTGCGGAGGACTGTTTCTGCCGGACGCGCTGTGGCGTGGTCTCGATGCTGTGTGCGGACTTGAGCGCCCTGATCTGTTCGGCGAGTTCGGAAACACTCGGCCCTGCTTCGCTGCCTCGCTCGTGGGTCGCGCCGGAAAGTCCGGCCTTGAGCTGGTCACGCAGGATGGTCAGTTCAGAGAGGTAGGCGTCGTGGAGGAACGGCTTGCCCAGGCGTGCCTGGTAATCGCGAAGCTGGGACTCGGCGATGGCGAGGTCTTGCCGGACACGGGTGCATTCGGAGCCATAGCCGCTGGCAAGGCGTTCGAGTGCATTGAGCACGGCACGCGGCCCCTGGTGCTCCCGCGACAGCGTAGACTGACGGGTGATCGCACCCTCCAGGTACACATCGGGTGGGAATTGCGGATGAAGGACAAAGCCGAAACGCAAGCCCCGGTGGATGCCCAGCGGAACGCGGGTCGTCTCGCGGACGTTGCGGGGCAAAGCATCCACTTGGCCGGCCAGAATGGCGGGCGCGTCCTCGCGTGACCGGGTGCGGCCGCCGAGGGTAATCGGGTCGCTGGCATGAGCGATGGCAGTAGCTTCGTCCGCCATGAGATTGGACAAACGCCCGGACAGACTGGCAATGGTCCCTGGCAAATCGCGCACGCTGCGGCGGGTGACGTATTGCTCGTCCAGGTGGTTCCTTTTGAGCAGGCTGAGCCGCTGCAACTCGGCATCGGCCTCAGCGAGCGTCAGTACCGCCGGGTTGCCCGATGCAATCGCCTTGACCTCGGCATAGGAGAGTTCCTGGCCGCCGATGTCCTCGGCTCGGCGGGCGGCGTTGTCGCCCGTAATTACTTGGCTAATAAAGCGAGCTTTTGTCTCCAGTGCCTGCCACATATAGGCATCGAAAGACCCTTCCGTGACGTAGCGGTAGATGGCCACTTCTTCATTCGTGTTCCCCTGGCGCAGGATGCGGCCTTCGCGTTGTTCGACCTCGGCCGGCTTCCAGGGTGCGTCGAGGTGGTGCAGCGCCACCAGGCGTTTCTGGACGTTCGTGCCGGTGCCCATTTTCTGCGTGCTGCCGATCAGCACGCGCACCGAACCATTCCTGACCTTCTCGAAGAGAGCCTGTTTCTTGGCGTCGGATTCGGCGTCGCCGATGGCGGCGATCTGCTCGCGGGGAATGCCGTAGGCGACCAGCTTCTGGATGATGTCGGCGTAGGGCGAGTACCCCCAGGGGGTAGGATTTACTCCCATGTCGGCAAAGATCATCTGCGTGCCGCGTGTGGCCGCGGTCCGCCGCCAGGTGGCGGTGACGTTTTCTACTAACCTGTTGATTTTCGATTCCGGGAAATCAGGTGCGGTGGCGGAGAGCATCCGTGCGTCGGTGGCGAGCTTGCGTCCGTCGGTGGTGATGTTGAGCGCGTTATCGACGCGCGGGTCCACCTTTTGCGACCGCAGCCGCTCGTAGCGTTCGACTAGCTCCTGCTGGAGGGCGTGTTGCTCCTCGGACATCGGGCAGGCAACGACGATGGGCTTGCCGCCTTTTAAGGCGGGTCGGGGCAGGTCGAGCATCTCGGGCGTCTGCACGTCGGAGAAGGCCCGGAACATCTGCTGGAGTTCCGGCAGATTGGTGAAGCGGGCAAAGCGGCTCCTTGGTTTCAGGGTCTTGCCATCAGGCGAGATTTCCATGGTGTCGATAACTTCGCCAAAGGTGGCCGCCCAGGCATCGAAATGTTCCAGCCCCCGGCTACGCAGACCCTCTGGGTCAAGGAATTTCTGCATCGTGAACATCTCTACCATCGTGTTGGAAATCGGTGTCCCGGTGGCGAAGGTCACGCCGTGGCCGGCATGTTGCTCGTCGAGGTAGCGGGCTTTCATGTATACGTCGAACGCCCTTTCGCTGCCCCCGGTCTGGATGCCGGCGACGCGCTCCATTTTGGTCGGCGTCTCCAGGTTCTTGAAGTAGTGGGCCTCGTCAATGAAGATATGGTCCACTCCTAATTCGTCAAAAACCAAACCATCGTCCTTCTTGTCCTTGGCCAGCAGGTCCTTCAGGCGTTCGGCTCTGGCGGCCTTCTGCTTCTCGATGGTCTTGATGAGGTTGCGGTTGGCACCCTTTGGACCCGCGTGTTCACGGAGCAATTCGTCATATTCGGCGATCTGCTCCAGGAGAAACCTCTCCTGGTAGTCCCGCGACATTCCCATCCGCTCGAAGCTGCTGTGGGTCACGATGATGCCGTCCCACTCGCCGCTGGCGATCTTGGCGGTTAAGAACTTGCGGCGGTCCCGGCCTAAGTCTTCCTTGGCGGCGACCAGCAGCCTGGCATTGGGGTAGAGCTGCATGAACTCGCGGGAGAACTGTTCCAGCAGGTGATTGGGGACCACATACATCGGCTTCTTGATGAGGCCGGCCTGCTTCATTTTCATGCCGGTGGCGGCCATCGTGAAGGTCTTGCCGGCACCGACGGCGTGGGCAAGCAGCGTGTTGCCGGAACTCATGCCGCGCCACACCGCGTCGTCCTGGTGCGGCCGGAGCCGGATGGTCTGGTTCATGCCGGGGAAGTCGAGGTGCGAGCCGTCGAAGAGCCTGGGGCGCAAATTGTTGTACGTGTCGTTGTACAACCGGACCAAGCGCTCGGTACGTTCCGGGTCGGTGAACACCCAGGAGCGGAACCGTTCCTTGATGAGCTTTTGCTTCTCGCGGGCGGCCATCGTCGCCTCCTGGTTGACGACGCGCTCCTCGCGGTCGCCATTCATGATCGTGTCGTAGATCGTTGGCGTCTTCATGTTCAGTGCCAGGTCGAGCAGCCAGGTGCCGTTGGCACGCGCGGTGCCAACCTCGGAGGTGGCGGCAACCGACGCTTTCGCGGCGTAGTCGGCGTCAATGCTCCAGACGGCATCTTTTTTCAGGTGGGCGACCGGGATGCTGGATGGATCGACATGGAAGAGGTCACCCGCAAAGGCTTGAATGTCCCGCTCCGGTATCCAGGGCGCGCCGAGATTGGCGTCGATGTCGCCAGGCAGCACGTCCTCGGGCTGCACGGCTCGTAGGGCCTTGGCATTGCGGGCATATTGCGGGCCGGCGCGTTCCGCGACGGCGAGCTTGGCGCGGACATTGCCAGAGAGATAGGCGTCGGCCGTTTGCCAGGTTCTGGATTCAGGGTCCGGGAAGATCAGATCGCCCAACTCGGCGACAATCTGTGCTTTCGGCTTGCCGTAGAGGGTTCCAATGAACGGCAGGTCTACCGTGCCCCGTTGGTTGAGGGAAACGAGCAACCCTTCCTCGGCGCTGCGGACGTGCGTGATGGGCGGGGTCTTGCCGACCACGTCCTTCATCATGATGGCGGCTTTGGTGGCCTTTCCCGTCACCTCGTCGTAGTCCTCCAGGGACATGACCAGCATGGCGTCGGGGTCTTCCTTGAACTTGACGATGTTGGGCATTCGCCGGATGACGCTGCCGTCCGCCGTCTCGCCGAAGGTGGTTTTGTTGATCGGGCCATAAGCCCCGGTGAATCGGTCGTAGGCCGAGTTGAGTTGCCGCCGTGCCTCTTGGCGGTTGGCCTCGGGCCAGCCTTCGTTCTGCGATTGCAGGACCCGGCGGGCGTGGTCGCGCAGGCCCACCAGGGCGGCCAGGCGTTTGCCGGTAAGCGTGCCGTCCGCTCTTAAGGAAGTGCCGCCATAGACAACGGGCACGGCTTGCCCGCCCAAAGACTGGCAAATGGTCCGGTCGTTGGCGACAAAAAAGCTGCCTTCGCTGATGTGGCGCTCTGGCGGCGGGGGTGTGAAAGCCGGGGCAGGTTCATTCTCGACCGGTGATGCTTGCAGCGGTGCGAATTCCGGCAGGCGCTGGATTGCTTCCTTGAGTTGCCCGGCCAAGTCGCCGTTGCCGGTAACGCTGTAACCCTCGCCTCCGTAGAGCGTGTCCTTGCGGGTCCAGGTGCCAAGGACCATTTCAGGATAGTGGTGGAAATAACGGTTGATCCCGACCTCCGCGCCCTCAATGGCGAGCGGCGCGACGCCCAGCCAGTGCGGGTCGGCATGGTGTTCAGGCTCGCCCGGCGCTCGTTTGCGCAGAAAGAGGATGTCGGTGACCACGGCAGTGCCCTCGCGCTTGAAGGCGTCGGCGGGCAGGCGGATCGCGCCCACGAAGTCGGCTTTGGAGGCCAGGTACTCGCGGACGCCGGCATTCTGCTTGTCGAGCGCGTAATGCGATGTGACCACGGCAAGTACGCCACCGGGCTTCAGGGCGTCAACCGACTTGGCGATGAAGAAGTCGTGCAGCGAAAGCTTCTGGCCGTGATAGTCAAGCTTTACGTCGGCGAACGGCACGTTGCCGATCACGGCGTCGATCTTGGGCAGCTTCGTGTCGCGGAAGCTCTCGATGCGGATGTCGTGTTCGGGGTGAAGCGCTTTCGCAATACGCCCGGAAATGGAGTCCAGTTCGATGCCGATGAAGCGCGTCCCAGCCTGGCCTTGGCTCATGAAATTGCCCGTGCCGCAACCCGGTTCGAGGATCGTGGCACCCTTGGGAACGCCCAGGCGGCCAATGGCCTCGTGGATGGAAGCGATGACGGTCGGAGAGGTATAGAAGGCGTTGAAGGTAGTGCGTTTGGCGCTGTCGTATTCCGCGAGGGTAAGCAGCGTCTTTAGCTCCTCGCCCAGGGCCTGCCAGCTGGCATCCTTGTAGCGGCCAGTGACCGGGTCGGGGAAAACCCCGAGGGCGACTGGGCCGAAGCCGGTGAAGCGGGCGAGCGCCTGCTTTTCCTCCGCGGTGGCAGGTCGCCGCTGTTCCTCGATGCACTTCAAGGTGCGGATGGCGGCGAGGATGTCGCGGGCCTTTGCCTTTTCGCCGCTGGCGATCGGGGCCGGCTTTGGTTGTCGGGTCGGTTCCTGTTCTCTGACGGAAATAAATGGTGGTGGTGTGTCGAACTGCAAACTTAGCTGAGCGCCCATCATGGCACGGTCTCCTTCTCCTGGCGTTTCCGGCCCCGCAGTTGGGGCCTGACGGCACGCCAGGGACTCAGCATCGAGCCGGGGCTCCGCTCGCGTAGCGACCGTGCCAGCGGAAAGTTGGGGGAGACCTTCAGGGGGAACCGGGTTTCCGCTTGCACGGCCCGGCGGGCTGAGTACAGTGCCGTCGATTAAGGCCCCAGGCGGGGCCGCGGCAGGCGGAAGTGGATCGTCGGAAAGGGAATCAAACAGCGTCGGCTGGCGCCGAGACCCCTTTACGCGGGCGGCGTATGACGGCGGATGAACGCCATTGCTTCGTCGAGGGACAGTGCTTCCTTGTCGTCCCGAGGAGACCCGGAGGGCAAACGAGTCTCCAGTTCCTTCAGGGCCAGCTCCAGAGCCTCGCTCGCTATCTGGCTCTCGTCGCTGCCCGGCGTCAGTTGGGAGAGACGGTCCTTCCAGGCTTCGTGGCGGGTTTTCAGCTCGCTGGCGTAGCGCTCCATCGTCGGGAGCATCTGCCGGGTCTTGCGGAGTTGGTCCCGTATCTGCGGGTGCTGCTCCAGGAGTTGAAGAACGATCGTTTTGTACTGCATATTGGTCTCCTACAGATTGTGGGGATGAATTGTCGTAAGTAACAGGCGGCTCACCTGGGTCAAGTGGGAATGGGAGTAAGGGTTGTTTTGAGGAAGGGGGCTTCCGTGCCATGCTCAGGAACCATGATGGACCAGTAGTTCCCGGCATTCTGCTCCGCTATCGCGTCGCGGTTGGCCCCCTGTCGCCAAACCATTGCACCGCTTCACTTGCCTTGCCGCCGCTACTCGTCGCTTTCGCTCGTCGGAACAGCTACGCCGCGAATTCATTTTGACCTGCCGTGATGCTCAGTATGCCCGAACAGGTCTTTCATGAGGTGGGCTGCTGCGGCTCCAGCCATGATGATCATCGAGCCGATGGCAACGTACTGTAGAGTCATTGCCATGCGCTCGTTGGTGCAGCTCTTTGCCATCATCTGGGCCTGGGGGCCGAGGTCGTTAAGATGATAGATTGGCGGTATGGTCATGGGACAAATGTAACGGGCTGCTGCTTAGAAGGGCACTTCTTGTCCGGCCTCAATACCCTTCTCCTGCCGGATCATCTTGCACACTTCCTGATAAAGCCTTTCCGCATCGATCCGAGTGCTCAGAGCGAATTCAGACCTGACCGGGTGCGCCCAAATCCTGTCTACCGGCATCCACCTAAATCCTGCCTCCTTCATCGTGTCGATGACTGCCTGGCTCGGCTTGTCCTCGAACTTCACGGCCATCTGGCGGTCCTGTTTGCTCTCGAAGAGGCGGACGCCCGCAAGGTTGTCCACAGCGATGAGGAACGGATCGGGGGGTGTTACAAATCTCTTTTGACCCACCCGCTCGGCGAAGCTCAGGCCGTCTGCCTTGGCTTCGGCGGCTGGTGGTTCGGCGACTGCTGTGACGGTTTCTGTTGACTCTTTATCCGGTGTGCGTTTACGTGATGACATATGATCCTCCGTGTCGTTATGGGGGCATTGATTAACCCCCATTAAGGAAGATATTAACACATTTGTATGTGGCTGCGCAAGAGGCTGGCTGCGGGTTTCCGCGTGTTCATAGGCAAAAAAGTGAGGATTTATGCGGCTCACAGAGCACTGATAGCTATCACAACCGCATAAAACCTAGACTTTCGCCACTTGCATTTCGCAGCTTTTTCGGGGTTTGACATAGACGTTTCTCGGGGCATTTAGGGCAATCGTGTGCATGGGTGCATGGGACAGCCGCCGCCTGCCCATCGCCCCGGATTTTCGGCCGCGGGACCAAAGGTGCGGCCAGGGATGCCGCAGGCCCTATGAATGAAATGCGAGGCGGCTTACCTCGGCTGTGATATACGAGTGTTGCGGCGGATGGTCCGCCGCCTTGACTCAATCATAGGAGGTAAGCCATGACCAATAATACAGCATTTATCGGACTTGACACGCACAAAGAGACCATCGCCGTTGCCATCGCCGAGGACGGCCGAGACGGCGAGATTCGCTACTACGGACAAATCGCCAACGAGCCAGCGGCGGTCCTGAAGCTCCTCAAGAAGCTGGCCGGCAAGTACGGCAAGCTATTTTTCTGCTACGAGGCGGGCCCATGCGGGTATGGCCTTCAGCGCCAGATTGCGGGGTTGGGTCACGAGTGTATCGTCATCGCCCCGTCCCATACTCCCACCAAGAAGGGCGTTCGCGTCAAAAACGATCGTCGCGACGCGCTGGAGCTGGCCCGGCTGCACCGCGCCGGAGACCTGACCACAATCTGGGTGCCCGACGAGGCCCATGAGGCCATGCGTGACCTGATCCGGGCCCGCACTACGGCGATGGACATGGTGAAGAAATACCGCCAGCACCTTCAAGGCTTCCTGCTTCGGCACGGCCGCATTTACCAGGGTAAGACCCACTGGACCAAGGCCCACATCAACTGGATTCGTGAGCTGAAGTTCGACCATCCGGCGCATTACATTCTAATCGAGGAAAACCTGGCGGCCATCCGCGACAGCCAAGACCGGCTTTCCCGGTTGGAGCAACAGATCATGAAGCTGCTGCCCGGCTGGACGCTGGCGCCGGTGGTGCAGGCGATCCAGGCAATGCGTGGCGTGTCCGAGATCGCCGCCGTGATCCTGGTGTCCGAGATCGGCGACTTCAGCCGTTTCATCCACCCTCGGCAACTGGTCAGTTACCTGGGGCTCTCACCGTCTGAGCATTCATCCGGAAGCCGCGTCATCCGGGGACCCATCACCAAGGCGGGCAGTAAGCACGCGCGACGGGTCCTAATTGAAGGCGCTTGGGCGTACCGGATGCCTGCTCGGGTCAGCAGCGTTTTGACACAACGGCACAGCGGCCTGACAAAAGAAGTGCTGGACATCGCCTGGAAGGCACAGGTTAGGCTTTGCCACCGTTACCGGTCCATGTGTGCGCGTGGCAAGAACAAGAATATAACCGTTACTGCCATTGCCCGTGAGATGGCCACCTTTATTTGGGCAATCGCGCGGACAGTTTCACTTCCGACGACGGTGGCTCAAGCTTCGTAGCTGGATTCGCCGACAAAGCCCCGCAGTCAGCGCCGGTGGCAGAGAATAGTTGGCAACCCTGGTCCCAAGCTTTTGGCCGGCCCGTTGAATACACGCAACGGTGCCGACGCACGACCGCAGGCTCAGGAAGGTCAAGACGAAAAACGGTCCTGTGGTATCCAACCCACGTATAAGAGTGTGATTGGCCGTCGTCTCAAACTCTGCCCCCGGCTCTGGGTGCGGCCCATCTGCCTTCCGTAGCAGCAGGGCTCGACCACTGCTCTGACAAGTATTGCACAAACTTCTTGATTTCATTCATAAGAGCTTGGGCAGGACGGAAATCCGAGAAGGCGGCGCCTCGTGCAAGCCTTCATGGCATCGGGTGCTTTCGGTGGCAATTCAGGCGGCTGGAACCGTTCCAGTCGGCCTATGCAGAGCATAGGGAAGACGCCTGTGCAAAAAATGATTAGCAAGCTTGCAAAAAACATGCATGGTTCATTGCGGCAAAACCGCATCAATGCGTGAGGGGGAGCGCCCTTCGGGAGGGCTGAAGAAGTCAAGGGTATATGGCAGCCGAGCGCCGGTTTCAGCCGACGCTCGGAACAGTGATGTGGATATCGCTCGCGGGGGCGCGAGATTGGAATCAGGATGAAGCTTGCGCCTCGGGAGCTTGGAGTGATTCATGTCTGGTTTGATCGAACGCGATCAACCGGAACAGAGGGAAAAATGCAAGGGGGGAGCGGAGTCAAGGACGGACGGCGGGGAGGGTCTCACTGGCTGCACAAGCGAGGCTTTGGGCGCGCGGAAGCTAGGGAGGGGTCGCTTCGGACGCCGGAGGGTATCCTTGATGGAGCGGGGGATCCACCCCCGGTATGGGAGCGGCAAGCCAATAACAGGAAGCGCTCTCTGGCGTCGGGCCGAGGCGTTCCTGAAGGCGGCCCGGTTTCATTGGATCATTCGTCATGCTGCCCTCCCGGTCGCTTCGGCGATTGCAGCCAGGGCCTCACGGTAGGCTTCGCCTTCGGGGCCGTCCGATTCGTCGTAGTCGGCGAGCAGGTTCGCATACGTGACGAGAGATACCAGCAGCGTTGGGGCAGCTGCTCCCATGCGAGCGTTTGCTTCCTGAAGTTCGTCCGCGGTGTCCTCGTTGGTATCGAAGACCTTGTTGCCATCGGCATCGAAGATTTCATAGGCGGGGATGTCGTTCCCCGGTTGCTTGGTGCCGTGGGTTCCGGGATTACGGACGGTGTACGGGCTGTACTCGTAGCTCCAAGGTGCTGGGGAATGCTTCGTGGTGTTCATGCTGCCCTCCGGGTCGCTTCGGCAACGATAGCGTGAGCACTCTCGATTGCTTCTGTAAGGTGCCGGCACCGGGAAGACGCGGGGCAATCCTCATCGAGATGCACCACTAATTCCTTGAGGGCCTCCAGCAATTTCGGCCCCGTGTGAATGACCCTGAGCCAGTCGGCTGACAGATAAGAATCCGGGAACGCCTGCCCAGTAATGCAGGAGTACACCTCCTTGGCGTGCTCGCGGGTGGAGAAGTCACCGATCGCCTGAACGCCCTCGCCGTTGATGTGGCCGTAGAGCGTCCAAACATCGGCCTCGGCCGCCGCGCAGACCTCGAAGTAGAACTTTCCGGGTGAGTCGGGTTCCTCGTACCGTTTGCAGGGGCTGATCTCGTAGTTGTCGAATACTTTCATGTTGCGATTCCTTTCTCGGTTGATTGTGTGTGAAACTCGGATAGCGGGCCGTCCTTGTCGCAATCGGGACAGCGAGTCATGCTGGCGTCATCCCAGTGAAAGTCTGAGCCGTCAGCGATATCGGCACCGCCATCGGTCACGTCCGCAAGAATGGTGGCGACGATCAGGAAGTGATTCTCGTTGCCGCATTCCGGGCATTTCACGCCGGCGAGGCAGTTCTGGTTTGTCATGGCGTGCTCCCTTGCTACAGGCTGCGGAAGTCGGCAAGCGATTCACGGATCGCGAACAGCTGTCGGTCCAGGGCGTCGTCCGCCTCGGCGCTGGCGAATGCGTCAAGCCAGGCGTCGAACTCGTCGGCCGGCGTGTCGGCGCCCGTCGGGGCTTGGTCGGTGTGTGCGTGTCTCATCGTGGTGTCCTCCTCTTCGGGTTTCCGGCCCCGCTTATCGGGGCCTTACGGCACGCGAGCGGGGAGGCCATAGTCCGGGCCTGTCAAGCGAAGGGGGTAGGGTCCCGCTGCAAGCTTGACAGGCCCGGCGGCGTCCCCACAGTGCCGTTTTGAGGACCCCGTGCGGGGGCGGGACGGAAGAGGGGAGGTACCTCATTGACAGGGGGCTATCCTAAAGGCTGGGCATGTTTCCGCCAGCCAGACCGGCCATTTTTTCTCGCCATTAGTACCTTCGATCGTGCTCGTTCCACGGCCAGATCACCCCTGCCGTTGGCGATGGGATTCGGCCACTGGACTGGCTACTCCGTGCCATCGTTCCGCTAAGGTGGCCAGCGGCCACCCACTGTTCGGCCGTGGCACGGGGCGGCGCTGACGGGCCGATGCGCAACCGTGCCTGTGAGGCAGGGTGAGCAGTCGGAACTGGCCGGCTTGTCAGTAGTCCTGCGGCAAGAGCAGCGTCGTCACGGAACGGTCCGCCTCGGTGATGACCCAGAAGCGGCTTGCGCCTTGCCCGTAGGCCGACAACAGCCGGCCTCCTTGCTGCACGGCGGTGTCGTTTGCCAGCGTGTCCTCGGGGCACAGGTCGCCCCAGTCGCCGGAGGCGTGCCGGCGCAGGGCGGTCAGAACCTCTTCGGTGGTGAGCCGCAAGCTGGCGTTCGCGGTGACGGCCACCTGACCGAGCGGAAAGCGAAAGACGCCGGTCATGGCTGGTCTCCCCGCTCGTGAGTTGAGATGTGTGCCCCAACGGGCTGGAGCCCGTGCAGGAAGTCCACGGCCCGTTGGGCGTGGGCGGCTGCCTGGAAGATGGCGCGCTTGTCGTCCTTCAGGACTTTGAGCCAGTGGTCGAGGTAAGCGGCGTGGTCGTCGCGGGGTTCCGGGGTGATGCCGAGGTCGCAGCAAAGGAACGCGGCCCCGATCTCGGCGACCAGTTCTTCACGGGCGTAACCTTCGTCGCCGAACTTCCTGCGACCGAAGTCCCGGTCGAGCCGGGCCCGATGTTTCGTCCAATGGGTCATTTCATGTCCCAGCGTCGAGAAATAACTCTCGGCGTCCCTGAAGGACACGAACGGCGGCATCTGCACGTAATCAGGCTCGGGGGCGTAATAAGCGTGATTCCCACCGTGGCGGATGTCGGCCCTGGTGTTGGCGAAGAACAGGTCGGCCGGCTCGATCCGGTGCAGCGGATCGAGTTGCGGCGCGGCGGTGGCGTAGAAGTGGGGCGGGAGCCCCTCGATCTGCTCGACGTTGAAGACGGTGTAGCCCTTCATGAAGTAGATAGCGCGCTCGTTCTCCTCA
The DNA here is from genome assembly GCA_041499985.1 of Gemmataceae bacterium. Classification (GTDB taxonomy): domain Bacteria; phylum Planctomycetota; class Planctomycetia; order Gemmatales; family Gemmataceae; genus JBGQLF01. Next base: position 10,451 of record JBGQLF010000001.1, on the reverse strand, counting down.
CCGTCTGCGGCGGTCTCGGTCCTGGTGATGCGGTCGGCGTAGACGACCAGCGATCCCCTGGAGCCTTTCCTGACGTTGGCCTTCCGTTCTTTCGCCTGCTGGAAGGTCATCCAGATGGGGGCGGCGAAGTTCTGGGTCATGGCCGCTGCCCAGAGCATCAGCACATTGATTCCCTTGTAGGGCTGGCCGCCCGCTCGCAAGGGCCGGGTGATCCGTCCGGCGGCGTGCTCGGCGTTCCAGGGCTTGAGCCAGGGGCGAACCCCTTTTTCAAGGTCGGCGATGATGGCGTTGGTGACGCGGGTGTAGAGGTCGATACGATTCATCATGGGAGATTCCTTTCCAAAGAATGGGCGGGCATCACTGCCCGCCCGAGTGTTGATCAGGCCACCTTCCTGGCTTTGTTAGCCTTGCCGGCTTCCAGCGTGGGAACAGTGCCGAAGGCCATGCGGGCGGGAAGCCAGCTTTTCAGCTTTTCCGCTTGCTCGGGCGTCCGGCCCTGCTTGGCGGGATCGGCGAAGGCGCGGTCCAATTGCTCGACCAGCGACGCTTTCTTGTCGCTCGCTCGCGATTGCGCCCACGCTTCGCCCAGGGTGTCGCGGGCAAGGGCAAGCAACTGGTCGCGGGTGATGCGGCCGAGATAGTTGTCTTTGCCCGGACGCCAGTAGCCGGCCACGCTGGCTTCGGTCAACGCCAGTGCGGCATCGTAGGCCGTGGCCTCGTCGCCGTCAGCGGGAGCGAGCTTCGGTTGCAGCGTCAACGCCACGCAGTAGGCCAGCAACTCCAGCTTGTCCGCCTGGGGCAGCGAGCGGAACGCCTCGAAGCGGGCGGCTTCCGATTTCGGCTTGCGCCAACCGTCGGGAAGGGATTTCTCAATCGCTGCCAGGGTCTCACTGGCCGGAGTCCCTGCCTTCTGCGTCGTCGGAACCGCGTCGTGACGCTTGAAAAGCAAGTCCGGCCCGTCTGGGACCCGATGCATTCCCAGCATCACGCTCGCTACCTTAAAGACCAGAAGATCGAGGGCAATCGCCGGATGCTTGGCGATCTCGACCTGGGCTACCTGCAAGCGGTAGTTGGCGAGGTCGCGGCGCAGGGTCTCGGAGAAGGGGTTTTTCGGCTTCGCCTGAGCCGGTTCGCCGTCCCCGCCATCTGCCTTGAGTAGCCGGGCCAGTTGCTTGCGGTGTTCGGGTTTCACCAGGCCCTTGTCGAGGAACGGCGTGCCGTCCTGGCCGATCGAGACATAGCAGCCGGCCAGCTTCTTATGCTCGGCGTCGAAGCCGACGAAGGCAGCAAGTTTCTGCTCCACTTCGTCTAGCCGGTCCTGAAGCGCCTGCTGCTGCTGCTCCAGCAAGGAATCGGACTCGGTGTCAGCAAGGGCACTTTCCGTTTCCTCCAGCTCGGCGTCCAGCTTCGATTTGAGAGCGACCAGCTCGGCCGACGCCCCGATCAGTCGCGGCCGAATCCGCTCGCAGCGGTGGATGGTTTCCCAGTCCCGCTCCGGGTTGATCTCGATCCAGCCCCAGCCCTCGGCCTCCAGCTCCTGTCGGATGCCGTCGAGTTTCTCCTCGGCCAGCCGATGCAGGAGAACCGGCTTTTCGAGATAGACCTCCTCGCCGAACAGGTCAGCGCGGGTGGCACCGCCGGCCGCCACATAGGCGTCCAGCCCGACGAAGCGGGCCAGCTTGCTGCCAGCCTCGATCATCTTTTCGGTGAGAGCGGCGCGGATGGCGCTCGGGTCGTTCTTCTGCCAGTCTTGCAGGGACTTGAAGACCTTGAGCTGACGACGATGGTCGTCCGTGACGGTGAAGGCCATCAGGCATTCCAGCGTGATGCCGTCGCTGCGGTATTCCTTGAGCAGCTGCGGCGCGACGCGGGCCAGCTTCATCCGTTTGAGGACAAGACCCTCCTCGACGCCGAAGCGCTGCCCTACCTCGGCAGCGGCCGCTCCCTTGTCGATGAGGGCGGCGAACGCTTCAAACTGGTCGGCCGGGTGCATGGCCAGCCGGACGGTGTTCTCGGCGAGGCTCATTTCCAGAGCGTGGTCTTCGGTCACGACCTGGCATGGCACCGCGAAATCCGCTGGCAGCTTGGCTTCGGCCTGAAGCGAGCGGATCGCCTCCAGACGCCGTCCGCCGGCGATGACGCGAAAGGCGCCGTCGCCAGCGTCGGTGACGACGAGGTTCTGCATCAGGCCGTGTGCCAGCAGGGAAGCCTTCAGCTCGCCCATCCCGTCCGGTCGGACGGTGCGGCGGGCGTTGAGCGGGGATTTCTCCAGCCTGCTGACGGCAATGAGCTGCGTTTGCGTGGTGATGTCGATATTGTTCATAAGAGACTCCTTTAGATTGATGGTTGAAAATGAGGCCGGCGGGCAGCAGGGCCACCCGCCGGCATCCGGCTCAGGCGGCTGCCTGCGCGGATTCCTTGCGGGCCTTGGCGTCGGCCTGCTGCTGGTGCATGATCCAGGTGTGGGCTTGGTCGAACAGCTTGGCCATCGTCAGCAGGTCGTCGAAGCCCAGACTGTCGGTTTCCTTCCAGGTTTCATCGCCCTGCTTGTAGCTGCGGGTGGGATTGACGCTGTACCAGTTGCCCTTGTCGCCGCTGTTGCGCCAGATCGTGACTTGCAGGACGCCGATGCGGAGTTTGTGTGCTGGTTTAGACATGATGATTTCCTTCTCCTTGAGTTTCCGGCCCCGCTCATCGGGGCCTTACGGCACGCAACAGAAGCGGCCCAGACGGGAGCACTTGGGCGACGGTCAATCGCCGGGTGAGAACGAAACGGCACTGGCAAGCTCGGCGGCTTGCCGCCTTAGCTTGCCGCCGTTTCGCAACGGAAGCCGGTGATTGACCGGCCCGTCGGCTGCTTCACAGTGCCGTTTCAATAGGCCACGGGCGGGGCTGGCTCGATGGAAGGAAGGAAGCGGCGCGCCTAACCGGCAGCACACGTCCCTGAAGGTAACACGGGTCACCCTCGGTTCTCACACGGGAGAGCGAGAGGGGGCGATGGCCGTCTTTAGGACCGCAGCGAAGCGAAGCCTGGAAGCAATCCGTCGCCCGGATGGCGACGTGCCCAGAACCTCAAAAAGATGGCATACATTGGCCCTTCGGCGCGACAGGAGGGGGCAAGCCCCTGATCGGCGAGCCGCTGAACGGCTCTTAAAGCAAGTGGGTGACCTGCGTCTCCCTTTGGAAAAAGCGTAGTTTACATCTGCTCATTCGTCGTCAAGTGGCTTCTTTGGCTGCGGTGTCCTACCCTTGCGGGATGCCGGTTTGGGACGGCGGACATTGATGGCGGCTGCATCGAGCGTGTTCTTGATGTGGGCTGCATAAAACTTCTCGATCATCTCGACGCTCGTGCGGCAGTTTTTAGCGATCTGGTAGATGTCAGCACCTTCCATGAGTCGCATACAAATGTAGGTATGGCGGAGGCTGTAAGCAGTGCGACGGTTGCCATCACGGTCCTTTTTCAGATTGGCGCGTTTGAGCACGCCATTGAAGAGCTTGATGTGATTCCCTGGAAAGACGTGGTCATTGGGTTTTGGGAATTTGACTTCTCCCGACTCAGGAACGTCGCCCATTTCGGCTCTGCGGCGGCGGGCACGTTTGCCCCGAGGCAGTTCGGGCAATGGTCGGGCGAGCAATCGCTGATACGTTTTCACGGCACCCGGCATACTCTTGCAAAATCCGATGCCACGTTTACCACGCACTTCGATCTCAAGAATGCGCTCGCCGGTTGCCTCGTCCACGACGATTAACACGTCGCGGTGTTGCAGATTCTTTGCCTCATCGGGCCGGAGGCCGGTATTGGCCATGAAGAGCACGTAGTCATGAACCTGCTCGGCGTTCCATTTGTAATGCTCGTGGAAAGGCTCGCGAGCATATTCGCGAGTAGCCTCATAAAGTTGCTTGTACTCGGCAGGACTGAACCACGGGCGATGCACGATCTTGCCCTGAGTTCTGTAGGGAGGTGAGAGGTCAGGGAGATGTGTGAGCCACCCGTGACGAATTGCGGTCTTGAGTATCTGCCTGAGCGTGACGATCTCGTCGTGAAGTGTGCTGCGGGCCGGTGCCTTGCCGGTGCGTGAGGTGGAGATGCGATGCACGCGATACTCCTGCACCTTGCCCGCTGACACTTCAGACACGCCGCAATCACCAAAGAAAGGCAGCAGGTGCAGTCGCATACGAATGCCGTGACCCTCAACCCAGCGAGGGCTACGCTGGCCTTCGGTGATTATCTCGTATTCTTTAAGGAACTGCTTTGCCGCCTCTTCAAAGGTCTTTTCTGTTTTCAGCAAGCCAGCACGATCTTTGCCGCGTAACGTGAGATACCAGTCTTCGGCAATTTGCTTGGCCAACTCCAGGCTTGTTTCCTTGGTACTGGATCGTCTCTGCTTGCCGCCAACCGAGGCTGAACACTGCCAAAAACTGCTTCTACCGCGTCTGTAGAGTTGAACCTTTCCACCGAGGAATTCGTGGCTAGTCATGCTGCACCTCACGCTATTTTGCGAAAACGATGCTCCTGAATAGCATGCTGGCGTCGGGATGACAATTCATGTGTTAGAAGTGCGTTAGCCGTTTCCGGTCATCTTCCGGTTTGTTCTTTTCGGCCAAGTCATTGTTTTGTCTTGCAATGGTTGGTTGCGGGGGCAGGATTTGAACCTGCGGCCTTCAGGTTATGAGGCAGATGGCCTAACAGATATAATATTGATACTTATAGTGATTATCTGTGCATGTTAATGTGTGTGCTAAAATATGTGCTAAATATACCACAGTTTGTGACAAGAAAGTCTGAGAGGAGCGCTACCTTGTACCGAACGCCGGAGGCCACCGCCAGTTTTCGCGATGATGGAATAAATCCGGCCATTGACCATCGCATGATTCGGGTGGAATCGGGTGATAATACGGGTGGACTTTTGGGTGGAATCGGGTGATAATACGGGTGAAAGGATACATTATATACTGAAAAGCGATACCATTCAAATCACACCCGAGTTGCTGGCGCTGATCGCCGAGATCGATGAATTCAAAGGTGCCTGGCGCTCGCTTGGCACCTTGGAACCCGAGCGCCTGAGTGCATTGCGCCGCGTCGCGACTATCGAAAGCATCGGATCGTCAACCCGCATCGAGGGCAGCAAGCTAACAGATCGCGAGGTTGAGCACCTGCTTGCCAATCTCAAAATCACATCCTTTGCCACCCGCGACGAGCAAGAGGTTGCCGGCTACGCCAAGGTGATGGACCTGGTATTCAACGCCTGGCAGGACATCCCTCTTACCGAAAACCACATCCGCCAATTGCACCGCGACCTTCTTGCCTACAGCGAAAAGGACGAACGGCATCGCGGCAGCTACAAGACGAACTCAAACAGCGTGGCCGCTTTCGACGCCGACGGCCGGCAGATTGGCATCGTGTTCGAGACGGCAACCCCATTCGACACGCCGCGCCTTATGGCCGAGCTTGTCGCCTGGCTGAATGAGACCCGCGACACCGGCCGCCTGCATCCCTTGCTGGTGATCGGTGTGTTTGTCGTGGTGTTCCTGGAAATTCACCCCTTCCAGGACGGCAACGGCCGCTTGAGCCGGATTCTGACCACCCTGCTATTATTACAGGCAGGTTACATCTATGTCCCCTACAGTTCACTTGAGAGCGTCATCGAGCATAGCAAGGAAGGCTATTATCTCGCCTTGCGGCAGACGCAAGGCACGATCCGCACCGAGGCGCCGAACTGGCAGCCCTGGATCGGGTTTTTCGTTCGCGCCCTGCAACAGCAAAAGCGGCGCCTGGCCGCCAAGGTCGAGCAGGAAAAACTGGTCCTTGCCGCCCTGCCCGAGCTGGCCGTGAAGATACTGGACTATGCCCGCGATCATGGCCGCGTGACGATGAGCGACATGGTCCGCAAAAGCGGCGCCAGTCGCAACACGCTGAAAGAGCATTTCCGCAACCTGGTGGAGAAGCGGCATCTTGTCCAGCATGGCGCCGGAAAGGCCACTTGGTATAGCCTGCCATGAGTTTGTCATAAACGTTCGTTTTAGAGACAGAAGAAAACATGGGAGTCGTCGTCGGATAGGCGACAAAGCAGCAACCCAGGTGTCCATCGAGAGTACTCAAGCAACATCTGATAAGAACGGACAGACGAAGAATCGGTCAGCGGTGTGGGTGTGACATTGCGGTGGCGCGCGGGTGACATTGAGGAATGTGAAATCCTCGCAAACCGAGGCTAGATGCGGTGGAGCAGATGTTAGTTAAGGATTAGTTAACGAAACTGTGATATGATAAAATGTAGGCATGATCCGTATCACGCAACAGGATAGTGCCACGTCCGCCAAGTCTTACTACACGACGGCGGATTACTACAGCGAAGGACAGGAACTGGTCGGCTGCTGGGGCGGCAAAGGCGCGTCCCGGCTGGGGCTGGATGGGACGGTAGACAAATTCTCCTTTGAAAGACTCTGCGATAACCTCGACCCAAGGACCGGAGACCCGCTGACGGTGCGGACGCGCTCGGAGCGGACCGTGGGTTATGATTTCACCTTCAGCGTTCCCAAGAGTGTATCGCTGCTCTACGCCATGAGCGGCGACCAGGGCATCATGGATGCGTTCCGTGGGGCGGTCGATGAAACGATGCGCGAGATGGAAGCGGAGATGAAAACGCGCGTCCGCATGGGCGGCAAGGATGAAGACCGCACGACGGGAAACATGGTCTGGGCCGAGTTCATCCATACCACCTCCCGCCCCGTGGACGGAGTCCCCGACCCGCAGTTGCATGCTCACTGTTTCGTGTTCAACACGACCTGGGACGAGGAGGAACGCCGTTGGAAAGCGGGCCAGTTCCGGGAACTTAAACGCGATGCCCCTTACTTCCAGGCGGCATTCCGGGTTCGATTGGCCAATCGTTTACAGGACCTGGGCTTCGGGGTTGAGCGGAAGCGAGACGATTTCGAGATTGCCGGGATACCGGCGGATGTGCTCAAGCGCTTCTCGCGGCGTACGGCCCTTATTGAGAAGGTGGCCGAGGAGAAGGGCATCACCGACCCCGACCGAAAGGCGGAACTCGGAGCCGAGACTCGCGAAAAGAAAGATTCCGCGCTCGGCTGGGAAGCCTTGCGGAAGTCATGGAACGCCCGCCTGACCGACAAGGAGCGCGATGCGCTGGCAGCGGTTCATCGTCGCGAGCGTGTTTTCGCCCGGCCGGAACACGGCGAAGGGCTGGCGGTCGATCACGCCATCGACCACAGCTTCGTGCGCGAGGCGGTGGTGCCGGAACGCAAGCTGCTCACCGAAGCCCTGAAACGCGGCCTTGGTGCGGTCACCGTGGAGGGCGTAACACGCGAGGTGAGCGCGCGCCCTCTCATCCGCAGCGATGCCGCCGGACGCAAAATGGCAACGACGAAGGAGATGCTGGCTCTGGAATCCGGGCTGATCGCCTTCGCTCGCCAGGGGCGGGGGAAATTCCGGCCGCTGGGGGACCCGGACCGGCCATGCTCCCGCGATTGGTTCAACGACGGACAAAAGGCGGCGGTCCGCCATGTGCTCGGTTCCCGCGACCGGGTGATGATACTCCGCGGTGTCGCCGGAACAGGCAAGACGACGCTCGAACAGGAGATCGGCGAAGCCCTGGCCGAGGCCGGGCGGCCGGTGGTGGCTCTGGCCCAGTCGGTTAAGGCCAGCCGGGAAGTGCTGCGTGAGGAAGCAGGGTTCGCCGATGCCGACACCGTGGCCAGGTTCCTGAAGGACCAGGAGATGCAGGAATCGGCTAGAGGCGGCGTCATCCTTGTCGATGAAGCCTCCCAGCTCGGCACACGGGACATGGGCCAGGTGTTTGATGTGGCCGAATCCGTCGGCGCCCGGGTGATCCTCGTGGGCGACCGCCGGCAGCACCGGAGTGTCACGGCTGGCGAGCCGCTCAAGCTATTGGAAGACACGGCCGGGCTGCGAGTGGCGGAGGTGACCGAAATCCTTCGCCAACAGGGTGACTACAAGAAAGCCGCGCAGGCGCTGAGCGAAGGCAGGACGGAGGAGGGATTCGCGGAACTCGACAAGCTGGGCTGGATCAAGCAGGTTGAGGGTGGTGACCGCGACAAGCAACTGGCCACCGCCTATCTGGCGGCCGTTGCTGAAAAGAAGCGGGGCGGTCTGGCCAAGTCAGCGCTCGTCGTGTCGCCGACGCACGCCGAAGGGGACCGGATCACGCAGGCGATTCGCTCCGGGCTGAAGGCGCAGGGCAAGCTTGGTCAGGAACGCCTGGTTGAGGCATGGGTTCCCGCTCACCTGACGGACGCACAGAAAGCGGACGCCACCGAATATGAGGCGGGCGACCTGCTCCAATTTCAGCAGAACGCGCCCGGCTACCAGAAAGGATCACGCCTGATCGTGGGCGAGCGGGTCGAGCCACCGACCGAGCTTGCCAAGCGGTTCGAGGCGTATCGGCCGGTGCAGATCGCCCTGGCCGTCGGGGACCGCGTCCGCGTCACGGCAGGTGGTAAGACAAAAGACGGCAAGCATCGCCTTAGCAACGGCTCACTCCTGAATGTCCAGGGATTCACCGCCCGGGGTGACATCATCGTCGATCACGGCTGGATCATCGCGAGGGATTTCGGCCACCTGACCCACGGGTACGTGGTTACAAGCCACGCCAGCCAGGGCGTGACGGTGGATAAGGTCTTCATCGGTGTGTCCAGCGAATCGTTCCCGGCGACCTACCAGCGGACCGCCTACGTCGCAGTGACGCGGGGGAAGGAACAGGCACAGATTTTCACGGACGACAGAAGGGAACTGCTGAGGGCGATCAGCCGGCCGGACGATCCGCTGTCCGCGACGGAGCTTGCTGAGGCAACGAAACACAAACCGACCTTGCGGAATCGGCTTATGAAGCACCTGACGACCGCTCAACAGCTGGCTGCCATTGCCGCGCGAAACCATTTAACCCAGCCGGGTAGTGCAAGAAACCTGACGGCGGAAAGGGAAATGGACCATGACCGATAAGCCGACCCATCGGGAGCGATTGAAGGGAATCCTGCATATGGAAGGGAACGGCGCGCAGCCGCCGAAAAAAGAGGCGGAAGCCGAGGAAGGCGAAGCTTCGTGCGTGGCGTTTGGGTATTTGCGCGGTATCAGAGACCATGCAGGTGCGGTTGAGTTCCGCTTCCGGGAGGGCAACAGCACCTGGTTCCCTTACGGTTGGCTCGGCCCCTGGCAGTATAACCCTTCCGAGGGTCTGCTTCTGAAATTCTCCGGGGACCTCGTTTACCTGGTTCTGATCCGAGGGAGCAACCTCGACATGCCGCTAAGTGAAGGAACCATCAATTTAACCACGGGCGGACTTCAGAGACATCGGGTGATGTGGATTCGCGAGATGACCGAAGAAGACATCAGGAGTGTCGGTGAAACGGGACCGACCATCGACAGTATTCAGGTCGCTGAGTTTGAATCGCAGGCCGATCTCAAGGAATGGCTCAGCAAGAACGCCCCAGCGTTCGCGCGCGAGCCGGGCTGATCGCGGAAAGCTGCTTTCCGGGGACATGGTCACCAGCGGCAAAACAGGAAGGCGTCGGCAACGATCTGTCAACCAAATCGCCACCCGGTCCCGCACGGCAGCTTTCCGAGCTGGAGAGGCGGAAGGTTCGAGGGCTTATCTTAACAAGTTATTAACAGTCATCATGTATGCTCATATAGCAATCAACCGACTTTGCATCCTGTCTGAGCCTTATGCGTCCGAACGGCATCCCTCATCGCATTCCGGCTGGCTTCACCCTGCTGGAAATGTCTATCGTGCTACTCATAGTCGCCGCCGTCACGGCCGGCGGCATGACGATATTTGTGGCCAGTCTGCAAAAGACCCAGATGCAGGTTACAAACGCACGCCTGGATAGGATAGAAAAAGCGCTGCAAGACTACGTCAACGCCAAAGGCTATCTGCCCTGCCCCGGCGACATTACCGCCGCCTACGGCGCCGCATCCTATGGCGTGGGCACCGGGACGGATGCTACTGCCTGTACCCCTGGCTGCACCGCCGCCAACTTCACCTCCGGGAATACCGTGGCGGGTGGGGTGCCGATCTTGTCGCTCAGCCTTCCCGATGAGAATGCCGTCGATGGCTGGGGTAACCGCATCCTTTACGTGGTCGATCAGCAACTAACCGCGGCCAGCGCCATTGGCGCCAATTACGGAGTGAACTCATCGCCGGTGCCCGGCAGCATCACCATCAAGGACGCCTCGGGCAACGTCAAAACCAGTACCGCTGCTTATGCGCTGGTCAGCGATGGCCCGGACGGTCACGGCGGCTATCCACGCAATGGCGGAACGACGCGCGTCAACAAAGGCGTCACCAACACCGATACGCTAAAAAACTGCCACTGTAAGAACGATGGGACGACCGATACCTTCGATTCCACCTTCGTGCAGAAAGATCCGACGCTGAACTCCGCCAACGCCACCGACGTCTTCGACGATATGGTGCGCT